>JAEERZ010000153.1 GCA_016286075.1 Selenomonadaceae bacterium | reverse complement strand
TATCAAATGGATTACGCCTACGCGCAGGAAGGCGCAATGCTGGCGCGGTCACGAAACACGCTTTATGAGACGTTGCGCGATATGGTCGTGGCGGAAGAGGACGGCCGCGTCATCGGCGTCGGCGGGCTTCATTTCATTTGGGACAAGCTTGCCGAGGTGCGGACGATGGCGGTGGCGGCAGGCTATACGCGCCGAGGCGTCGGCGCGGAGATTGTTCGGCGGCTTCTCGAGGAGGGGCGGCGGCATGGCGTCACTTGCGCGTTCACATTGACATATCAGGTCGATTTTTTTGCCGCGTTGGGATTTCGGAAGGTCGCGAAGGAGGAACTTCCGCCGAAGGTCTGGAAAGACTGTATCGACTGCCCGAAGTTTCCGAATTGTGACGAAGTGGCGATGGTACTTGACATTTGAAAAAGGGGCTGTCTTCGGAAGAAAATCTTCCTTTGACAGCCCCTTTTCTCGGGTTTTTTGCCAACGATAATTTTTGTAAAAAGTTTTGTCTCGATTCTTTTTCCTTGACAATTCTTCATGTTATGCCTATATTTGATATTGCAAATATGGGGATTCATCTTTTAATTTTGCTTGCATATTTGAATGAAAGAAGAAAATTTGAAATGAGAGACGTGGTTTTGGCGGTCGAAGGATTATCCGCAGGCTACCACAGGAATCAAAATATTTTAACAGATGTTTCTTTTGCCGTGCGGCAAGGGGAGATGGTGGGACTCATTGGGCCCAATGGCGCCGGGAAATCGACGCTGTTAAAAACCCTGCGGGGTTTATTGGCGCCGCTGTCGGGGAGCGTGGAAATAGATGGACGTGAGACTTCCAGACTATCGAGCCGTGAATTTGCACGTAAAGTAGCGTATCTGCAGCAGGATATAGAGATTTCCTTTGGTTACAGTGCGAGAGAAATTGTTATGACGGGTCGCTATCCGCATCTTCATTGGTGGGAAAAGGAGAGCGACAAGGATGCACAGATTGCGGACGCCTGCATGGCATATACCGGAGTAGAGGACCTGACGGAGCGTCCCGTTCATATGATGTCCGGCGGGCAGAGGCAGCGCGTGTTGCTGGCGAAGGTGCTGGCGCAGCAGACGCCGCTCCTTTTTCTGGACGAGCCGGCAACAGGACTTGACATTTTCTATCAAGAGGAGATATTCCGTTTTTGCCGCGAGCTTTGCGACCGGGGCAAGACGGTCTTGATGGTGGTTCATGAGCTTTCGCTGGCGTCGAAGTTCTGTTCGCGGCTCATGCTCGTTGGCGAAGGCCGTATCATCTCCGACGGACCTCCGTCTGCGGTGATGACGTCCGAGAATCTAAGCCGTTGCTATGGCGTTCCTGTGCGCGTTGTGCAAAATCCGACTACGGGATCGATGGAGGTCTTCACGGAACCGCCGCCGGACAACGGTCGGCATGCGCTGCTCTTGGAAACGATATTGGGGAGGGGCGAATCATGAGACGGGGAAACCTTCCAAATGCCCTCGCCCTTCCCATCTTGACGGTTGCTTTTCTCGGGGCCGCTTTTCTTTCTATGTCATGCGGGCAAATCGACATCCCGACGGAGAATATTTTCGCGACCTTTTGTCGGTCCATGGGGCTTCCGTTCCTTTCGGAGGTGCCGGTGACTTCGGTGCAGGAGACTGTGTTGCTCCATATTCGTTTGCCTCGGACCTTGGTGGGATTGATGGTCGGCGCGGGACTTGGAACCTCGGGCGTGGTCATGCAGGGCATTTTCAGCAATCCCTTGGCCGATCCGGGCGTTATCGGTGTGTCCAGCGGCGCCGCGGTGGGCGCTGTGACTGCCATCGCTTTCGGGCTTAGCGAGACAAGCCTCCTCGCGCTGCCGATCTCGGCGCTTTGCGGCGCTCTCGTCACGATGACGCTGACGGTCTTTCTCGCCATGCGCCACGGGAAAATTCCTATGATGACGCTGCTGCTTGCGGGCGTCGTGGTGGGGATGCTGCTCGGGGCGGTCACGGCGGGCATTCTTACGGTTCTCAATGAGCAATTGATACACCAGTATCTTTTCTGGACTATCGGCGGTCTCGATTATCGCCGATGGGACCATGTGGCGTTGGGTGTGGGCCCGATACTCGGGGGCATCGCCGTGATGCTTCTCATGGCGCGGCATTTGAATATCTTAGTGCTTGGCGACGTGGAAGCCCGGGCCGTCGGTATGCCCGTGGCACGATACCGACTTGGCCTGTTGGCGGTGGCTTCGCTTGTCACGGCCACGGGCGTCTGCATCAGCGGAAATATCGGCTTCGTCGGGCTGGTGGTGCCGCACATGATGCGTCTCATTGTCGGCCCCGATCATCGGCGGCTCCTGCCGGCCAGCCTTTTGGCCGGAGGGACGTTCCTCGTGTTCTGCGACGCCGTGGGACGCGTGATCGCGTATCCGATAGAGGTGCGCGTCGGTATCATGACGGCCTTTATCGGTACGCCGTACTTCCTTTGGCTGCTTCGACGATCCCAGAATAAAATGCAATAAAGGAACCACTGAATAAGTCTCTCCGCACCTCTGCCGGGTCTTTTTCCGACTGTCGTTGTCAAAGTCCTCTCGACGTAGCGATGCTACGACTTCGAGTCCTTTTCCGAGACAGTCGAAAAAATCCCCCGACAGATGCACGAATTGACTTAATCAGTGTTTCCTAAGAGTTTAAAAAGAGGAGAACTGTCATGGGGATTTTTTCTGCAGGCGTCCAGTATTTTGTCAACGGCGGACCGGTCATGTATCCGCTGCTTTTTTGCTCGCTGGCTGCTATCGCGATTTCGGTGGAGCGTTGGTTGTTCTTCCGGGCAGGCGACAGCGGCTGGGAATTCACGCAGAAATTTTGCGACGCCATCGAGCGCGACGATTGGGAAACCGCAAAAAGATTGGCGGATTCCACCCACGGGGAAGTGGCGAAACTGGCCACCGTCGTCATGTCGCGGCATGGCAATTTCGAGCGATTGGAGAGCTTCGTCAGCGTTCGCGCCGAGAGAGCGATGGACAAGTTTGAAAAGAATCTCAATTATTTGAACGTGCTGGTCACTCTTTCCCCTGTCCTTGGACTTCTCGGCACTGTGACGGGTATGATCGGCTCCTTCAACAACTTCAATCAGCGAATGGAAGACCCTTTGGCCGTGACCGCGGGCATCGGCGAGGCGCTGATCACGACGGTGTTCGGTCTCTGCATTTCCATCGTGGCCATCTGTATGTATGCCTATTTCATGCGCAGGCTCAAAGGCATCTCGCTGAATATCGAGGAAGTGGGAAACACGCTTCTCGAAGCCATCGCCAAGAACCTTGATCACAAGCACCCCTCGCCGGGGAGCGCCCGGCAACAGGAGGAAGCCTCATGATCAAGCTGAAAAGGCGCGGCAGGAGCGTTCCGGAGCTTATGCTGAGCCCGATGATCGACATGATGTTCCTGCTGCTGATATTTTTCATCGTCAGCACGATGTATATGAGCGAGCTTCGCACAATTCCGGTCAAGCTGCCGGTCGCCTCCGAGACGCAGACGCAAAGCGCGGCAAAATTCTCCGTGACTGTCAAGGGCGAGGGCGCGTACTGGCTCCAGGATGTGCCGATCCATGAAACGGAGCTTTTGGCGCGGGCGAAAGAGGAACGGCAGCGGGACGAGAAATTCGCCGTGATCATCCGCGCCGATGAGAGCGTGCCATACCGGGCAATCATCCATCTGTTGGACGCCTTCAAGAAGGCAGGGATTTCCCGGGTCGGTCTCGCGACGGACAAGGAAGCGGGATCGTGACGGGCGGGGAAAAAACGGGAAACGATCAAAGAGACCGCGCAGCGAAAGGATTGGCCGTTTCCGTGCTGCTCCATCTGTTGTTTCTCGTCTTGTTGGGCGTTGCGGCCATGCGCCTTGAACAGAGCCGCCCGCCGGATCCCATATACGACGTGGCGCTGATCGGTAAGCCCGGTTCCTCCGCACCTGCTCCTGCCGCCGCGCCCGCAGCACCGCCCGCAGTGCAGGAGACGCCGGCGGAGCAGACGCCGCCTCCGGCCCCTGATGACATCATCGAAGAAAAAGAGCAAGTGAAGGAGCCGACGCCGGAGCCTGTCCCGCAGCCGCAGCCACAACAGGAAACCGTCCAGCCGCCTTCAGCGCCGACAGCGGCGCCGCCTTCCCCGGCCACGGGTACGGGAGACGGCGGCATCGGGGAGGGCAGCGGCGACAAGGAACAGGCGGGCAAAGGCGACGGCGGGGGGAACGGCGACGGTATTCCCGCTGCCAGCGACGCCATCGAAGCGCCGACGGTGCCGCCAAGCGTCCTCTCTTCCCGCGCGCCGGAATACCCGCGCTCGGCTCAGAGCCGGGGCACGGAAGGCACCGTGGTGGTCCGTTTCCTTTTGGCCAAGGACGGCGGCGTGGACGACGTGGAAATCGTGGAATCCTCCGGCAGCGCAGCACTGGATCGCGCCGCGATGGATGCGGCGGAGGGGTTCACGTTCAGTCCCGGCCTCGACGGCTACGGTCGCCCCGTGCGCTGCTATGTGTATCAGTCTTTCACCTTCCAGCTAAGATGAGGAAAAAGGATTCACTGCTTATGACGGAGAAGGGAAAAATCATATTGCGGCTCGCCTCCGGTGACGCCCTGCGCCATGTCGACAACAGCCTGATCCTTTCCTTCGGCGGGCGGCGCAATGTGCTGAGCACCTCCGTCTATGGCGGCGGCTATCGCGAAGACCTGACGGCGGCATGGAATCTCGACATGAGTCGGGACGTGCAGGGAATGGCCGCTTCGTCTTATGAAGCGTACCTTCGTCAGACCGCGGGACGGCTCGGACTGGACCCGGAGCATACCACGGGGATGGGGACGTCGGCGCACATGGAAAACGCGGCTGTCGAGACGCTTTCCTATCAAGGGCTGACCGTCACCGCCATCTCCACCGGCGGCGTTGAAGCCAACGGCGGGCGTGTCGGCGACCCGGCCCAATTCTTTCAGCCCTGTGCCAAGCCCTGCCCGGGCACCATCAACCTGATGCTGTGTATCGACGCCGACCTGCCGTCGGGGACATTGGCCCGCGCCCTTGTGACCTGTACGGAGGCGAAAGTCGCGGCTCTGCAGGAATTGATGGCGGACAGCCGTTATTCGAGCGGATTGGCCACGGGCTCGGGGACCGACCAGACGATTCTCGTCGCGAATTCGGAGTCGCAGCTTTGTCTTGACGACGCCGGCAAGCATTCCAAGCTGGGGGAACTGATCGGGCGCACAGTGATTGCCGCCGTTAAGGGCGGCATGGCGAACCAGCACGGGCTGACGCCCGAGCGTCAGCACGACCTCCTGCGCCGCTTACGTCGTTTCGGCGTGACGGAGGAAACGATCTGGGATGCCTGCGAGCGGCTCTTCCCCGATGAAGCAGTGCCGAAGGAAAGATTTCTCGCGGCGCTTCGGACAATCAGTGTCTCGTCGCCGCTGCTGTCGGAGGGCGCGCTTTACGTCCATCTGATCGACGAGCGGCATTGGGGGCTTCTTGAAGAGAAGGAAACGCGGGACGCCGCGCTGCGGATACTTCGGGAGCTTGCTTCATCCTACGGTCTCTCGCCGCCCGCAGAACTCCCAGAGCCATATCCGATGGCGCTGGAGTTGCTGCTGGCGAGGATTGCCCATCATCAGCTGTATGTCGAGGGGCAAGTCATATAAATAACCAAGATTTCCAAAATAAAAAAAGGGAAGCTATGCTCCCCAAGAAAG
>JAEERZ010000152.1 GCA_016286075.1 Selenomonadaceae bacterium | reverse complement strand
TATGGCCAACAGTGCCGACCTGGCCGCCGAAGGTAACATTCGGACCCGTTGAGGTAGAGCCGGAAATGCCCGTCTGGGCGACGATGATATTGTTCGCGCCGATGCGGCAGTTATGCCCGATATGGACGAGATTGTCGATTTTCGTTCCCTGGCCGATGACCGTCGAGCCGGTGGTTGCCCGGTCGATGCCCACATGGGCGCCGATCTCAACGTCATCTTCGACGACGACGTTTCCGACTTGAGGCACTTTCGTATGCACGCCGTCCTTCGTCGTGAAGCCGAAGCCGTCCGATCCGATGACCGCCGAGCTGTGGATCACGGCGCGCTTTCCGACGCGGCAATGCTCGCGCACGGTGGCGTTGGAGTAAATCACGGTGTTTTCGCCGACAGTCGCGTATTGCCCGATGTAGACATGGGGATAAATCACCGCACCGTCCTCGATAACGGCGTGGGCGTCTACGACGGCAAAAGGCATGACGGTCGCGCCGGGAGCGACGCTGGCTTCCGGTCCGACATATGCCAGGTCGCTGACGCCTTTCGGGAACGAAAGGGGCGGGGTGAAAACGTCCAGCAGCTTCGCAAAGGCGGCCCGGGGGTCTGAGACGTAAATCGCGGGAATCGGGAATTCCTCGGTTCCCTCCGGCAACAGGATTGCGCCGGCCTTAACCGCTTTCGCCTCCTGGATATGGGGCTCGACGGCGAAGGTGACATCTGTTTCCCGTGCCATTTCGAGGTTCGCGACGCCTTCGACGGCCAGCGAGGCGTTGCCCGCGACCAGCCTGCCGTTTACCAGTTTCGCGATTTCTCCCAGCGTCATTTTCATCGTCATTTCCTCATTTCAGCTTTTCAAGCAAATCTTCCGTTATATCGACGCCGCCATAAATGACCGATTTTTGGAAGGAACTGTTGTCCAGTACCACGTCGATCTTTTTCGCCTTGGCGATTTCATCAACAGCTGCGTCGAGCTTCTGCGTCATGCGCGTCTGGTATTGCGCCTGGAGCCCCTGCATCTGGAGACGCGCTTCCTGCTGGATGCGCTGCGCCTCGGCAGAGGCCTCCGCCTGCAGCTTCTGCATGTCCTCCTCTGCTTCCTTTTGGAGCGACTGACCAAGCTCGTTTGCTTCCTCTTGGATGCGGTCGGCCTCTTCCTGAGATTTCGGCGGATTCGCCTGCACCTTTTGGTTGAACTCGTCTTCCTTGGTTTGGAATTTCGCCGCGATCTCGTCCTGCTTCTTCTTGAAATTCTCTTCCAGGGCGGCCTGTTTTTCGTTCATCTTTGTTTCCAGCTCGGCCTGTTTCTCTTTCAGCTTTGTCGTGGCTTCATCCTGAAGCGCCTTGATTTGCCCCGCTTCACGCTCGATGCGGTCTGCGTTGTAATAGCCGATGACGGATTGCTTCTCCGAGCAGCCTGCGATCCACATAGGCGCCGCGAGGAGCAACGCCGTGCAGACGCCGCGCGTCAGCTTGCTTAACTTCATCAATTTGATTCCTCATTTCGTCGTGTTCATTGTTTGATGGATTGTTTGTCCGTTTTCTTATCCTTTTCGATTTCCTGCGCCAATTCTTCCGTCAGGTCGATGGCCGTACCGCTGATGACGCGAAGCCCCGCCACGGGATCGGTGCCGATGCCGGCAATCGGGAGTCCTGCTGTCATGGGCGACGCATAGACGATGGAAAGATGATGGAGCACGGCGAGTTTAGCCGCTTTTCCGGCCAATTCCAGCGTCAGGCCGTCTTCCAGCGCAGCGATTTCCTGCTCCTTCGCTCGTAAGGCAGTGCGCAGTTCCGTCAAGCGCATCCGAAGCTCCACGGAGTCCAGCATGTTTTTCTGGAGCGCGTCGAGGTTGCGTGCCTGCGCTTCGCTGCGTTTCCGCATTTCCTCAGCGCGCAAGCGTTCGTCCGTCTCCTGCTCCAGCGCCGCCAGGGAGAGGCCGTGTTCCGCCGCCAAGGCTTCCTTGTATGCGCGGATTTCCGCCTCGTATTTTTGGTACAGCTCGAATTGATGATGGCCCCGCTCTCTTTGGAGATTTTCCAGATGGCGTTTCAGGTCGGCCACGGTCTCGTCGGACAGGCGCATGATGTCGGCGTTGTCAATCTTTAGCTGCGTATTGAAGATTTCGTTGAAATACGCGGCGTTGATCTCGTTCCGTGCGGCATCGTAAAGAGCGCGGGTTTCCTCGCGCTTCGTCTTTTCCGCTTCGGCGAGCTTTTCCATGAACTCGCTGTATTCCTTGATCAATACCTGCTTTTTCTTCTGTTCGACGGCGTCATCAAAAGGTTTTTTGATGGCGTCGGGCGCTGTCATCTTGAGAAGCTGGCGTTCTCCGCGCGCGAGCGACTCCGAAAGCTGCGCGTGCTCGCCGCGCAAACGCAGCAGCGTGCCATACTCGGGATGCTTCCGCAAGACTTCGCCAAGCCGGACGACGCCGGACTCCACCGCAGGCGTTTCCACGGCTGACGGGGAATCAACTTTGTCCCCCGGATGCAGCCAGAGCCAGACGCCGACTATGGCGCCAAGCAAGGCGAGCGACAAAAGACCGACGAAAATCGGCTTGCGGGCATTGCCCGCGGACTGTTTCTCATCGGCAACGCCCATGTCCGCCGCTCCTTTCATTGTTTCCCTAGAAAAGTACCGAGCCGCTGACGCGTGCTCGGTACGAAAAATTACTATTGGTTTTGGGAATAATTATTTCGCCATCTTGCGGATGACGTCCTGGGTGATGTCCGTGCCGCCGTAAACGACAGCGCTCTTGTCGATGACGACCTGCAGACCCTTGGACTCGGCGACGGCCTTGACCTCGGCCTCGACCTTCTTCTGAATCGGCTCGATCAGGGACTGCTGCTTCTGCGCGAGCTTTTCCTGCGTCTGCTGGTACAGGTTGCCCTTTTCTTCATCGCTCATGCCAGCAGACTTCGACTCGAATTCCTGTTTCGCTTCCTCGACGGCGAGCTGCATCTTTGTGTTCGCGTCCTGCAGGTCGGTGGACTGTCCCATGACCTGACGGAAATCGACGACGCCGACGCTGGAGGAAGCCGCCGAAGCGGTGCCGCCGGTCAAGCCGCCCATCTGTGTGAGCGCCAACGCGACTACGCTGCCGACGAATACCACGGCGATAGCGACGCTGAAAATCTTGATGTGTTTCTGCTCCAATTTAATCATTGTTCTTGTCTCCTTTTTTGTTCCTCCCGCTAAGACGCGGAATTTTTATGTCCTCGACATTATAGCAAACTCTTTCTGTAGATTCAATGGAAATTCTAATTTTAATCCATTATTTCCATTGCTTCGTGCGCCTCTGTATTTCAAGTGTATTTTTTCTTTCATTATAATATGGACATGAAAATAGGGCGGCGTTTTCGAATGCCGTCTGTTTTTGTTTCGCGCAAAAAGTTTTTGTTGCTGCGCGCAATATGTTATACTACCTTCAGTTAAGTTTTTTCATCCTTATTGAGATAAAAACATGTTTGCAGAAAAATGAATCACGGAGGTGATAGAGTTTGTTATCTGTCGAATTTTGGACTTGGACGGTTTTTTGTGATTTAGTCTTGCGGCCCTGCGCGTTTGTCATAGTCGGCGTGCTTATCGGGTGGGCGGTGCATTATCGTCTTCGTAAGATGATCGAGATTGGACGGGTTGCAAAGGATACGTTTTTCGGGGTGTTGCTTCGTTCAGTCGGCAAGCTGCCGATTGTCTGGGGCCTTCTGATGGGCTTGAACTGGGCCACCCGTGTGATATCGCTGCCGCCCTTCGCGCAGGGCAGGTTGGTGAACCTGCTTTTTGCAGTGCTGATCTGGACGGTCATGACGTTCCTCCAGCGGGCTATCGGTCAATTCATCAGCCTTCGCATGGCCTCGGAAGGCAGCCCTGCCTCGACCTCGCTGCTGCTGAATCTCGTCACCGCGACCATTTACATCACCGGAATCATTCTCGTACTCGACGAGTTCGACGTATCCATTACGCCGATGATTACGGCTCTCGGCGTCGGCGGCATGGCTATTGCCCTCGGCCTCCAAGAGACAATGGCGAACATTTTCGCGGGACTTCATATCCTGCTGACGAAGCAAGTCCGCATCGGCGATAATATTCGGCTCGAAGGGGGCGCGGAAGGGCAAATCATCGACATCACGTGGCGGTATGCGAAGATCCATACGGTCACGAACAATATCATCACCGTGCCGAACAACAAGCTGGCGGCGGCCATCATCACGAACTATGACATGGCTTCGGACAGGATGCAGTCCGTCAGCGTCATGGATGTGGCTTTCACCGTGACGGTCGGCGTCGCTTACGACAGCGACCTCGACATGGTGGAGCGCGTGACGCTGGAGGTGGCGCGGGACATACTGACCCGTCTCGACCCTTCCCTCGACATTGATGAAGGTTCGTCTACTGCGCCGGCGGTTCGTTTTCACACCTTCGGCGATTCGTCGATCCTTTTCAATGTCAATCTCCATACGACGTCCTTCAGAAGCCAGTACCTGATTCGCCATGAATTCATCAAGGCGCTGAAAAAGCGGTACGACGAGGAAGGGATTGAAATTCCGTTCCCGATTCGCACCGTTCGCATGGAGAAGGAAGAGGGATAAAATTATCCCCTCTATTCACAGCCGAAAAATTGTTATCCACTGATTTTCTGTGCAAAACCGCCGTTTCTTTCTGGGAACGGCGGTTTTTTGGCAAAATCTTGTGGATAAAAACAGGGAAATTTTACTATATATTGTGTTTTGTCTTGACGAGGGAAGGTAGATATTGTATAATCGAAATCGGACACGGAACCGGGCGAAAGCTCGCAAGAAGCTACGAAAGAAGGAATTGACGAGATGGCACCTACGCCCGTCATTAAGAATATCAAGAAGCGGAACGGCGAAGTCGTCCCGTTTGACGCAAGCAAGATATCGAACGCGATTCGCAAGGCAAATTTAGAGTCCACGGACGCCACCTTTTCCACTCGGCAGCTGGACGCGCTGACGCGCAGCGTCATTCGCAGCATCGCCGACAAAAAAGCGCCGGGCGTCGAATATATCCAGGACGCCGTGGAGCGCGCCCTCATCAAGAATAATTACGCTTCCACTGCGAAGGCCTATATCTTGTATCGGGCCGCGCATACCATCATCCGCGAGGCCGAAGTGGACCTCATGGACATCTACGACGAGCTGACCTACAAGAACGCTCGCGACGCCGACCTGAAGCGCGAGAACGCGAACATCGACGCCGACACGTCCATGGGCACGATGCTCAAATACGGCTCCGAGGGTTCCAAGTATTTCATCATCCATCGGATCCTTCCGAAGGACATCGCGGCGGCGCATGTCAACGGCGATATCCATATCCACGATATGGATTTCTATATGCTGACCGAGACCTGCTGCCAGATCGATCTGTTGAAGCTTTTCAAGGGCGGCTTCTCCACCGGGCACGGCTGCCTGCGGGAGCCGAACGATATCCGCTCTTATGCGGCGCTGGCCTGCATCGCCATTCAGGCGAACCAGAATGAGATGCACGGCGGCCAGTCGATCCCGAACTTCGATTACGCCATGGAGCCGGGGGTCATCAAGACCTTCCGCAAACAATATTTCGCCCATTTGAGCGACGCGCTCTCGATGCTCATGAATATGAAGCTCGACGACGCGCGGCTGCTGGCGAAGGAAATCGAGCGGTGCGTGGACGCGCCGATTCGGTTTGAGACCATGGAAGAATACGGAAAGCGTTT
>JAEERZ010000151.1 GCA_016286075.1 Selenomonadaceae bacterium | reverse complement strand
AGGTCGGCGTCTTTGAACGCGCCGCCGAATTCTTTTTGCAAAAGCTGGGTGCGCGAATAGCGATGCGGCTGAAACGCGCAAACGAGGCGTTTCGGGCTCGTCTGCCGCGCCGCCCTGAGCGTCGCCGTAATCTCCGTCGGATGATGCGCGTAATCGTCCACAATCCAGACGCCCGCAGCGCGTCCTTTCGTCTCGAAGCGGCGCTTCGCTCCATGGAACCGAGCCAGCGCCTCCGCCGATTTTTGCGGCGAAACGCCGCATAGGATTCCCGTCACCACGGAGCCCAGCGCGTTCAACACGTTATGATGGCCTGGGATATTCAGACGCACGCGAACCAGCGTCTCGCCGTCCTTTTCCACGTCGAACGCGACGCCCGTTCCCTCCGGTGCGATATTGACCGCCCGATAGTCGGCGTCCTCCGACGTGCCGTAAAAGACGACGCGGCGCGGAAGATTTTTCGAGATTTCCCGCAGGTTCTCATTGTCGGCGCAGAGCACGCAAGTCCCCGTTTTCTCGTCCGTATTTTCGAGGAACTGCCGAAATGCCTTTTTGATATTTTCCATCGTGCCGTAGTGGTCCATGTGGTCGTTCTCGACGTTCGTGACCACCGCGATATGCGGCAGGAGCTTCAAAAACGAGCCGTCGCTCTCGTCCGCTTCCGACACCAGATATTCGCCGCGCCCGAGCCGCGCGTTGCCGTCCGCGAGGTAATCGACCTGCCCGCCGATGACGATGGTCGGGTCGACGCCTCCGTGCTCCAAGATCAATCCAATCATGGACGTGGTCGTGGTCTTGCCGTGGGCGCCGGCGACGGCTATGCCTTTCGCCGCATTCAGAAGCGCCGCGTTAATGTCCGAACGATGCAGGCGACGAATCCCCTGCGCTTTTGCCGCCGCGAGCTCCACATTGTTCTCGGGAATCGCCGTCGATACTACTACTGCATCCGCGCCTTTCACGTTCGCAGCGTCGTGACCCTCAAAAATTTTCGCGCCGCGGGCCGCAAGCTGTTTCGCCACGTCGGACATTTTCTGATCGGAGCCGGAAACCTGGTACCCCTGATCTAAAAGGATACGGGCCAGCGCGCTCATGCCCGCGCCTCCGACGCCGATAAAATGTATGTTACGGATTCCCTGAAGCATTCCGCGCCCTCTCCTTTTCATTCATTTAACGGGAACGAGTTCCGTTTTCCCTTTCGCGAGCCGAATCACGCGGTTCGCAATCTCGTCCGCCGCTTTTGGCCGTCCCAGTTTCTTTGCGGCCTTTGCCATACGCTTCAGCTTCGCGTCCTCGCTCAAAAGCTCCGCCAAAACCGAAAGCAACCGCTCCGCCGTCAGTTCCCTGTCGAGAATCATACGCGCCGCGCCCGCCGACGCGATGGCCCGCGCGTTCATTTCCTGATGATTCGCCGCGGCGAAGGGATATGGAACCAATACTGACGGCACGCCCCGCGCCGTCAGTTCCGCGATGCCGATAGCGCCCGCCCGGAACACCGCCACGTCGGCGCAGGCGAGAGCCTGCGGCATATTGTAAAGATACGGTTCGACGAAAAGATTTTTCGAGGCGGAAAGGTCGACGCCCGCCGCCTGCAAATTTTCCATCGTTTCATCATAACCGGCTTTTCCCGTCACATGAAGGATCTGCACGCCGTTTTTTCCTGCGTAGTGCGCCAGCACGCCGATCATCGCGCGATTGATGCTGCGCGCGCCTCGGCTGCCGCCGGACACCAGCACCGTCTTCGCCTTCGGATCGAGGCCGAACATTTTCTTCCCGTCCTCGCTGCGCGCTTTTATGACTTCCTCTCGAATGGGATTTCCGGTAAACACCCGCTTTCCCTTCGGGAAATGCTCGGCCGCTTCCTTCGTCCCCATCGCGATGCAGGACACGAATCTTGAAAGGAGCCGGTTCGTAACGCCCGGCATGACGTTTTGCTCCTGGATCAGCGTAGGGATGCCCAGCAAACTCGACGCCAAGAGAATCGGGCCGCAGACGTATCCGCCGGTACCGACGGCGACGTCCGGCTTGAAACGGCGCACGATGCTCATCGCTTTCACCACGCCGCCGAAAGCCCGCGCTCCGCGTACGAGATTTTCCGGCGTCAGGCTGCGTTTGAAACCTTGAATATTGACCGTCTCAAAGGCAAGCCCTTCCTTCGGCACAATGTCGGCCTCGAGGCCGTCTTTCGTGCCGACGTACAGGAATTCCGCGTCCGATATTTTTTTCTGAATGGCGCGCACGATGGTCAGCGCAGGATAGATATGCCCGCCGGTGCCGCCGCCGGAAACGATGATCCGCACGAAAAACGCCCCTAACTTCTATCTTATTTTGTCCTTATTTTCCCGCCATGCGGCGCACAATGTCCTTGAAATTTCGTCCGCGTTCCGCCATCCCCGAATACATATCGAAGCTGGCGCAGGCCGGGGACAGCAGCACCACGTCGCCGGATTGTGCCGCCGCCCTCGCAAGCTCGACGGCTTTTTCCATCGAGTACCCTGCCTCGAAAATCGCCTGCGGCGCAATACCCGCCGCCAGCGCCGCTTCCTTGAAACGCGCCGCCGCGTTGCCGACGAGCACCAGCGCGCGGCATCTTTCTTTGACAAGGTTCATGAAATCCGTCAGGTCCGTCATCTTGTCGTCGCCGCCTGCCAGCAGCACAATCGGCTCCTCGAAGCTCTCCAATGCCTTGATGGCCGAGTCCGTATTCGTGGCTTTCGAATCATTGTAATAATCGACGCCCTCAAAATTCAAGACCGGCTCGATTCGGTGCTCGACGCCTTCGAAAGCGCGCAGCACTTCGGCGATTTTCTCCGGCTTCGCCCCTGCAAGATACGCCATCGCCATCGCCGCCAACGCGTTTTCCACGTTGTGCCCGCCGCGAATCTGGAGCTCCTTCACCGGCAGAACCGGAATATTTTTCCCCCGCCAGCGCATCGTCAGCACGCCGTTCTCGACGACGGCTCCCTCTTTCAAATCCTCCGTCCGGCTGAAAAAGCAGACCGTCCCCGGCGCGCGCTCCGCCATGCCGCGGGTTTTCGGATCGTCGTAGTTCAAGACGAGGAAATCTTCTTTCGTCTGCTGCGCGAACATTTTTTCCTTCATCTGCTGATACACTTCAAGATTTCCGTGGCGCACGACATGGTCGGGCGTCACGTTCAGCACCGACGCCACATGCGGGCGAAAATCGTCCGTCGCCTCCATCTGATAGCTGGAAATCTCCGCGACGACGCAGCCGCCCTCGCCGACCCGCAGGCACTCCTCCGAAAGCGGAACGCCGATATTGCCGCCGACGCCGACCACGGGAAACGCCGTTTCCATCAGCTTCCCGAGCAGCGTGGTGGTCGTCGTCTTTCCGTTCGTTCCCGTAACGGCGAGAATCGGCGATTTCGCAATATGATAGGCGAACTCGATCTCGCTTTCCACGTCCATGTCCCGTTGATAGGCTTCCTGCAAAAGCGGGATGCGCACCGGCACGGCGGGAGACACGATAATATGGTCGACGCCGTCCAAGAGGTCGTTCGACTGCGGACCACAGACGACGCTAATCCCCGCATCCCGAAGCTCCCGAACTTCGTCGCCAAGTTTTTCTTCTTCCTTCGAGTCGCTGACTACGACTTCCGCACCGAAACGCTTTGCGAGCTTCGCCGCCGCCACGCCGCTGATACCAAGACCGACTACCAAAACTTTCTGATTCGACAAATTCATTCCAACCGCCTCACATTTTATGATTACAACGCTTTCTTCATATATATGACGTCGTGCATCGGATTTTCGTAATACGCTTCGCATTCCTGAAAGCCGCATTTTTTGTACAGGCTGATTGCCGCCTGCAGCGGACGTATCGTATCGAGCACAATTTCGCAATAACCGGCGCGCTTTGCATGCTCCACGATTTCCTTCACCAGCATCTCCCCAAGATGCGTTCCTCTGACTTCGGGACGCACATACAGCCGCTTCATTTCACAACGCCGGCTGCTGTGCCTATGATACGCAACCATGCCGATCACTTTGTCCGATTCCACCGCCACCAAGATTTCTCCCTCCGGCATCGTATATTTCGCCGCAAGGTCGTTCAATTCATCACGAATATCCTGGAAAGACAAATCCCGCCCCAGCCGCCGCGTATATTCGGCGATCAATTCCTTTGCCTGCGGCAGATAATCTTTTCCGTCCCGGATCTCCATTCTATTTGCCTCCGTATGCGCCGCCCCGGCGCAATCAACGCGACAGGGCCAAGATCAAAAGCCCCAAAATCCCGAATACCACGCCCGCGCAGCAAAACACGCGAACGACTTTCGTTTCCTTCCAGCCTTTGAGTTCGTAATGATGATGGATCGGGCTCATCAGGAAAATCCTCTGACCGCCCGTCAGCTTGAAATACGAAACCTGGATGATGACAGAGAGCGTCTCGATCACGAAAACGCCGCCGATGATTACAAGCAGCAGCTCCGTCTTCGTCAGGATCGCAGCCGCCGCCAGCGCGCCGCCGAGGGCCAGCGAGCCCGTATCGCCCATGAACACCTTCGCGGGGTGCGCGTTGAAACGCAGGAACGCGATACAGGCCGCCGCCACGGCAATGCAGAAGGAGGCGAGCGCCGCCTTCCCGAACATAACGCAGACGACCGCATAGCAAATCGCAGCTACGGCCACGGTTCCTGTCGCCAGACCGTCCAGACCGTCCGTAAGATTCACCGCGTTCGTCGTGCCGACGAGTACAAAGAAAATCAGGATATAATAGAAAACACCGAAATCCACGGTTTTATTGAGAACCGGAACCCAAAGCTCCGTAGTCACGCCGAGAAAGATCGAGCCGATCAGAGCCACGACGATTGCCATGATGACCTGCCCGAGAAATTTATGGCGGGGCCGAAGGCCGAGATTGCGCTTCTTCACGACCTTGATATAGTCGTCGATGAAGCCGATCACGCCATGCCCCAGCGTCACAAACAGCGCAAGCAGCACCGACGGCTCAAAGCCCGCCGCGACAAGCGCGCCAGCTGTCAGCGCAGCGAGAATCATCAATCCGCCCATAGTCGGCGTCCCGCTTTTCGCCTGATGACTTTTCGGCCCTTCCTCTCGAATACTCTGCCCGAATTTCAGCTTGCGAAGCTCCGGGATCACGAAGGGGCCCGTCAGCAAAACGACGAGAGCGGAAACCACCGCCGCTTTCAGCGCGGAAGAAACTTCCATATAAAATAGACCTCCAAATTTTTACAACAGCCCAATGATCTTGTCCATCTGCATCCCATGTGAGCCCTTGAACAGCACTGTATCGCCGGGACGCAGGATTTTTTTCAGCGTCGCCGCCGCTTCCTCATGGGACGCGCAGCGATAAACCTCGGTCATGCCCGCTTTTTCCGCTCCAGCGGCGATTTCCTCGCCCAGCGTTCCCCGTGTCACGAGAGCCGCCGCACCGGACTTCGCCAGTTCCTCGCCGACGCGCCTATGTGCCTCTTTCGCGACGTCGCCCAGTTCCAGCATATCGCCGAACACAGCTACGCGACGACCTTTCGCGATCTCCTTCATCGTACGGATAGCCGCACTCATCGAAAGCGGGCTGGCGTTGTACGCGTCGTTGATAATCATGTAGTCGCCGCGCTTCTCGCAGGCGAACCGCGCCCCGCTCATCTCGGGCGCTTCCAGTCCCGCCGCCATTGCTTTCGGAGAAAGCCCCATCGCATAGCCGACAGCAAGAGCCGCCAGTGCGTTCGAGCTGTTGTGTCTTCCCGG
>JAEERZ010000005.1 GCA_016286075.1 Selenomonadaceae bacterium | reverse complement strand
TCGTTTTCCGAAAGCAGGATGCGGTCACCGCTTTGGAACAAGTTCAGCACCGCCGTCTCCGCCTCCAATCCCGAAGCGAAGGCGAAGCCCGCCGTGCCGTGCTCCAGGTCCGCGATCAGTGATTCGAGAGCCGCCCGGGTCGGGTTGCCCGTGCGTGAATACTCCCACTTCGGCGTGCCGCCGATATTTTCCTGTGCGTAGGTCGAGGTCTGGTAAATCGGCACGTTCACCGAGCCCGTGCCGCCGTCCTCATGGACGCCCCCATGGATCAGCGCCGTCGAAAATCTCATACCGCTCATATCGGATTCCATATAAATTCCCTCCAAATCTATGTCAATTCATCGGCTGTTTTTCCGCCAGGATAAAATGGATATTCTCAAACGCCTGCCGCTGGCCCGTCCCGTGACCGAAGAACCGCTGCTGGACGCCGGAAGGCGGCTCATGCTCGCTGACCGCGAAGCCCGCCTCGTGGAGCGCGCGCCAGATCTCGTCCAGCGTGCAGCCCGGCTGCATCGGCTCGCCAAGGCTCTCCGTGATGGCCGCCAGCTCCCGTACACGCTCCGGCGCGCGCTTGGAAAAAGTCGTCTCATCGGGGAAATCGAAAACGAACTGATCTCCCGCCGTCGCCAAAGCCCCGATCTCCCCAAGGAAATGCGACAACACCGGATAGGACAGATAATAGGCCACGCCCAGCAACGAGAAGAACGTAGGCGTTTTCATGGAAAAACCCGCCGCCATCAGTCGGTCCTCAAGCTCATCCTTTGCGAAGTCCACCGGGACGAAATGGATTTTGCCCGCCGATTTCCATGCCAGTTCTTTCAGGCGTTCCTGCTTGTAGGCCTGGGTTTTCGGCAAATCCAGCTCAAAAACGGTAATCGCGGGATTCGCGTTCCGATAGGCGAAGGTGTCCATTCCCGCGCCGCAGATCACATATTGCACGCGCCCGTGGGCTTTCGCGAAATTCTCCAACGCCTCCTCCGCAAAAGCCAGTCGCGGCAGCGTCACCGGAGTGAAGCAGCGATCCAGCGCCTCAAAGAGCCAGACGTTCTCAAAACCATATCGTGGCTTTGTAGGAAGCGCTGAAAACGCCTCGCACAAGAGTCCGTCAAGACGCGCGTACTCTTCGCGTCCAATGATGTCGTAAGCCAAATAATCGTCGAATATCTTTTCCTGCCCCATCGTCGAGTGATAGGCGCGCGCAAAGGAGCAGAGCTTCGCTGTGATGCTTTCCTGCGCCGTAATCATAGAGAACTCCTCCTATCTGTTCTTCACGACTTCCGTCATGGCCGCTATATTCCCCACCGGCGTCTTCGTCGAGAGCCCGCAGGCCGGGGAAATGATGTCGATACCTTCCGCCACAAGCTTTTCCGTTACCGTCCGAATTGTTTCCGGCTCCTGCAGCTGGAGCGCGAAGGTACTGACGTTCCCCATGACCGTCAGGCCGTCGTATTCCGCCTTGATGGCTTTCAGATTCACCATCGCGTCGGTGCTGACCGCGTCGCTGTGAAGCTCGGGCAAATACTTTTTCACCGCTTCCATGCGCCCGCAGATATGGATGATGGCCTTCGCGCCGCGCCCGTGAATCTCGTCCGCGAGCCGGTTCAGATACGGCACCGCGTAGTCGCCGAACATTTTCGGCCCGAGGATCTCGCCCGTCGCCGTCGGATCGGCAATCGTGATGACGGGGAAGCCGCTCTCGATCAGCACGCCCGCATACTCGACGAGAAAATCCGTCACATAATCGAGAACGCGGTGCGCGTTTGTCTTGTCCTTGCGCAATTCTTTCAGGAACGTCATCGGGTCGACGATGGACGCGGCGGTGGAAATCGGCCCGGTCAGGCTGCCGATGACAGGCACGTCGGGATTTTGCTCCGCAATCGTCTGTCCCGCTTTCGCGATTGCCTCGACACGCCCCTCACGGACAAGCTGCTTCACGTCGCGGACTTCCACATCGGCGACGGAGGCGTACCGTTCCTTCGCAATCTTCGGCTCGCAGACCGGCGTGCCGAAATCAATCTCGCTGCCCAGCACCTCGGCCTCCACCGTCATACAGTACGGGACGCCGAAATTCTCGAAGCCCGTCTTTTCTTCCACCGCCGACGAGAGCCGCGTCATGGCGTCGGCGTCGGGATGAACCTTCGGGAAGGACAGCCCGAGCCCCTCGATTACATCCACCGTCGCGCTGTTCATCATGCCGCCGGGGCAGATGACCGGGGCACGATCCACAGTTTTTCCGGAAAGAACGCGAAGCAGGCGTTCCTTCGGGGAAAGGTCGTTCATGTCCGCCGCCCCCCTATGCTACGAGCTCGCGGGCGAGGCGCGCCGCCTCCGCCGCGTTCACCGCATACACGTCCGCGCCAATCTTTTCCGCGAAGGCCGGGGAAATCGGGCCGCCGCCCACCACGACCTTGAAGTTGCCGCGCTTGGCCTCTTTTTCCAAGACCTCCAGGACCTCCCGCATCGCGGGCATCGCCGTCGTCATCAGCGTCGCCAGCGCGATGATCTCCGCGTGGTGCTCCTCCGCCGCCCTGACGAACTCGGCGGCGGGAATGTCCCGCCCGAGATCGACCACGTCAAATCCCGCACTCTCCAGCATAATCTTCACGAGATTCTTTCCGATGTCGTGGGTGTCGCCCTCGACGACTCCAATCACCACCGTATGGCGCACGCTGTCTTCGCGCTTCTTTATATGCGGGCGCAGGATCTCGATGCCCGCGTACATCGCGTCAGAACAGAGCAAAAGCTCCGGAATGAAATATTCTTCTTCCTCATAAAGCCGCCCGACTTCCTCCATACCGGCGGACAGCCCCTTCTCGATGGCCTCATAGGCGTCGAACCCCTCGTCCACGACCGCCTGCGCCAACTCCCGCGCCAAATCCTCGTCCATATCCACGACTGCATCCGAAAGCCCCTTGTGCAGCTCTTCTTCTCTTGCCATTGTTCATCACTCCTTGTATCTTGAACA
This sequence comes from Selenomonadaceae bacterium, assembly GCA_016286075.1. Taxonomy (GTDB): domain Bacteria; phylum Bacillota; class Negativicutes; order Selenomonadales; family Selenomonadaceae; genus RUG12372. The sequence goes on along the minus strand of JAEERZ010000005.1, from coordinate 23,581 downwards.
AAAAAGAGGCTCCGAAAACGCGCGCAACGTTTTCGAAGCCTCCGTTTGTTCCGGTCAGCTCTTTTTGATGAAAGCAGTATAAATCATAAAACATAGTTTGTCAATAGGGAATTATTCGTCCGACGTTTTCATAGATATCCTCGTCCATCATTGTCCGAATTCTACTCCATGATTAACACGGACACACGGCCCAAAATGATGTATAATAACATCAGTAAGAAGGAACGAACGGCATAGGGAGGCTGATGACATTGTTAACGCACGGATTATTTTGGAGGACATTGTTTGCCGTATTGCTCAGTTTTCTGCTGGTCGGCTGCGGAGGCAGCAATCCGCAGCAAAGATCATCGAAGCAAGGTTCGACGCAAACCTCACAAGCCACGCCGCAGGTGGATAAAAAAGCGGCATACGCGGAAATCAATGCATTATTAGACCTGGACCTTGTCAAAAAAGAACAGGATAAGGTTGGACGAACGACTTTCTATAAACCGTTTACCGGGCTCGGTTTATATCCGTCGTGGCAAGTGACACAAACAGACGATACCGTCAGGATGGACGCCATAATCATGGACGGAGCAAAAATGGAAAACTCGAAAGAACCGAAAGCTTTGGTATATTGGCATACTATCATCTTCTCGACGGACGAAAAGAAATGGGAATATCAAATCCCCAACTCCGACGGCAGCACGGGCGGCGGAAAAGAAGTATCAACGAACAATAAAGGAATGTATGAATATTATAAGACGCCATTTAACTATCTTTCCGCAGGGTATCGCCTGTTAGTCGAAGGAACCAATCCAACGATCAGATTAAAAGGGGTAAATAAACGCAAAGATATCAAGGTGACAAAGGAAATGATCGAAGCGTTGAAAGTCGGTCTGCGATTGGATGAATTGTTCATAATGACGCGCGGGAAAATAGAACGTCCGCAATGAGGCTCGCCAATACATCGATAACTTTATATGCGGCAATCTCTTGACATCGCAGCGACGCTGACGAAAAGCCCAACGACAGCCGGAAAAGGCCCTCCCGAAACAGTCCATCGGACAGTTTCGGGAGGGCCTTATTTCGTGTTTCCTCAATATTTCGTCGGCGTATTGGACTCCGTCCGTCGCTCGTACTTCACGCCCGCGGCTGCATTGAACTTCATCAGGAGCTGCTTGGAAAGCTCTTTCCAGTCTTTAAAGATTTTCAGCGCGTTGTCGCGCAGGGCCTCGGCGAATTGTTCCTTCGAGAGACCCGCGGAGGCGTTGACCAACCGCACGGAATTCGCCTCCGACCGCTCCACCGCATTTCTGACCATAGGCGACATAACGTTGAAATAGCCCTGTGTCAGCGCCATGACTTCATTGGAGGTCCAGTACATCTTCGAGGGATCGTAGGTATCGCGCAGCGCGCGGTATTCCTCCGGCACCTCCGATACGGCGAAGGGAACGAAAGGATTCTCATAGGGCGTGTTCATGGACATCCAGACCACCGGAGACGGGAGCGCGTCATTGACCTGCGCGATATGGGTGTAGCTGGTATTCGATGAGAGGATGGATCTCTCGCCTATCTCGGCCTCGTAATGGTACGGCGAACCGTACATGCCCGCCAGCGGGCTCTTCGACTTGTCAAACTCGGTGCCCTGATAATAGTCGCGATGGATACGCGCAATATCCTCGACATTCAGCTTCTTGTCGGGACGGATCGAAAACGGGTAGGTTTTCTCGTCCCATTCCCCGACACGGGACGGAAGATTCTTCGACGGCGCGACGAGGTTCATGCCCCGCCAGACGCGGCGCTTGGAATAATACGGATGATAGAACTCCTGCGACTGCAGCGATTTCACCCAGTCCACGCGGCCTTCCCCGTCGTACGCCGCCCAGCCGGCTTCCTTCAGCATTTGCGGCAGCTTCGGATTGAAGATCTGGTCCGGATCGCCCTCCCGGATGCCTCGAATCCGAAACTGGCTCGTCTCGATGAAAAAGTCCCCGTCGGGAATCTTTTCCGCGATCCAAAAGCCGCCTTTGCCCGTCGGCGACATCTGCATCTCGAAAACCCAGGCCTCTTCCCTGTCGGCGACGGCCAAAGTCTCACCGGAGCCCCAGAGGCCGTATTCGTCAATCAGCGCGCCCATCAGCTCGACGGCTTCCCGGGCGGTCCTGCAGCGTTCGAGAGCCACGCGGGAGAGCTCGGAGGCGTAAAATATCCCGCCGCCTTCCTTGAACGGCACTTCGGGCAAATGCGCGGACATATCGGTGCATTCCCCCATCACCAGGCCGTGCTCGTTGACTATGCCATAATCGGCGTCCATATAGGCATAAGTGTGCCCGACTTCCGGGATATAGCCGATCGCCCGCGTGCGGGGCCTGTCGGGAAAATCGTAGTCGTCGCTGCGCTCCGGCGCGACAAGGTTCGGCTGGTCGTAAGTGTTGTATTCCGGCATGGCGCCCAGCGCCGCCGCCGAAGCATATACCGGGCGCATGCTGCCCGCCGGATGATCCTTCGCGGGCACATAGGCGAGATTCACCTCCCCGTCGTACCCGTCGTTAGCGTGGGAGACCATCATGCTCCCGTCCTCCGACGCGCCCTTCGTCACCACGATCACCGTGCAGGCCTCGGCGCTCGCCCCCAGGAGCAGAAACATCGCCAGTCCCAAAGCCAACTTCTTCAGCAAAAGAGCCGCCTCCTTTGAATCTTACGGTTTTTTCGATTCTACCGTTTTGATTATAGCGCCGTTTTTTGCTGAATTATGTAGGAAATTACTTCTATTATTACAAACGTGACGCTCCTATCCGGCAAATAACGCCAAAGGAAGCTCGGTTTTGCCGTATTTCTTGTATTTCGGGATATATTCGTCTTCCATGACGCGCCTATGATCTCCGCTTATGCTGTACCCCTTTTGTCCGCGATTTTCTTCAGCGGAAAGCGGATTGCCGATATTGTCCAACAGGAATCCGGCGACGCTTCCCATCATCAATGCCACCGCACAACTTTCCGTTCCAGTTCGGCAATCCCGTAATTCAAAGCCGAAACGACAATGCCGATCAGAATGATTCCGGCGATGACGCGCGTATAATCCGCAAAATCCGCGTAGTACCGCACGAAATATCCGAGACCTGAAGTCGCGCCGATCATTTCGGCGGCGGTCAGAACCATGAACGCGTTCGCCACGGAAAGCGGCAGCGTCTTCATGATATTCGGCAGGCAGTAAGGCCACAACACATGGAAGAACATCGCCGCAGCGGAGAGATTCATCGTTTTCGCCGAATCCAGAAGCTTCTGGTCGATACTCGAAACGCTCAGCGCCACCTGAATATAAATCTGCCAGAAAATGCTGCTGAAAATGACGAATATCGAAGCGATCTCAAAGGTCGGCAATACGGCCACCGCGTACGGAGTGTAAATAATCGGCGGAATCGGGCTGATGACCTTCGCCAGCGGCAGCAGCGAATCCCTGAGGCGCGCCACGCTGCCCGTAACGATTCCCAGCAGGACGCCCAAAATCAACGCCGCCGTGAAGCCCACGCCCAAAAGATACATCGAGGATCGGATGCCGTCGAGAATCTTCTGCCAGTCTGTGGCAAATATATCGAATACCTTTGCCGGAGAAGGATACAAAATCAGATTGACGTCGTCCGCCTTTGTCGTACCGAACTCCCAAACGATAAACAGGAGATACAGGATCGTCATGACGTCGCTCAGCGGTCGGGATTTCCTCCGAAGGAGCAGGGCCGCTTCACTGATTGCGAGTACGGCGAGGAAGGCTCCTTTCGGCGTCGTGTCGTCGGCGCCCGGCGTGAAAACCAACGCCAGCAGCACGACGAACAGCACATGGGGAACGAACCATTGTATCGTCCGCATCGCTTTCATCACCCCCGTCGTCGACCACGAAACGGAAAACTCTTTCTTTATCTGTAAAGCCGCCGTCGTCATATAACGACCTCCTCTCCTCCGATTTTATCCCCTACTCCTCGGAAAAAGCATCTCAAAAGCGCCTGCCGTATTTCGATATACTCCTGCGACTGAAAGATGAGCTCCCGATTTCGGGGGCGGGAAAAGGGCACTTCAAATTCTTCGAGAATATGTTTTTGGTCCATGAACAGGATCCGGTCCGACAGCAAGATAGCTTCGTCTATGTCATGCGTGACGAAAACGATCGTCTTCTGTTCCTTCTCTTTGCTCAGGACCTCCAAAAGCAAATCCTGCAAGAGGATCCGATTTCGCGCGTCGATGGCGCCGAAAGGCTCGTCGAGCAATAGAATTTCCGGCTGCATCGCCAGCGTCCTCGCGATCGCCGTCCGCTGCTGCATCCCGCCCGAAAGCTGATACGGATATTTTTCCTCAAACCCCTCGAGCCCGACTTTCTCCAGATAGCCCCGAGCAATGTCCGAGGCTTCCTTTTCCGTGGTGTCGGGAAAAGCCTGACGGATGCCGAACGCGACGTTCTCTTGTGCCGTCATCCATGGAAACAGGGAATAATGCTGAAAGACCACGCCGCGGTTTCGGCCCGTGCCGTGACTGACGTTCCCGTCGATCAGGTACTGCCCTTCCGTCGGCTCCCTCAGGCCGGCCAGTATGCTCAGCGTCGAGCTTTTCCCGCAGCCGGACGAACCGATGATGCTGACAAATTCCCCCGGCTCCACCGAAAAATTCATTTGATCCAATGCGTTGTATACTGTGCCGTCGTCATTATATGTCAGCGACACATTGGAAATTTCTATCTTGTGCATTTCCTTGTCGCCTCCCTGATGGTTTTACCAAGCTCCGTCGTTCTTTTCGTAATCCGCCTTGAACTTCAGCCACGTCGGATCGTTCGGTTCTTCCTTCAGAAGAGACTCCAGCGCCTCGCGATACAACGAGATGTCGAGGTGCTTTTGAATGTCGATCTTGCCTTCGATGTAGCCTACGCGCTTCATGCTGTCATAGAATTCCGCGACGCGCAGACCCGCCGGATCCGGCTCAAGCTTCAGATGCTCGTCTTCGAGGAGCTGGCTGCGCAGCACTTTCGGATCGACTTCGATGGACTTGTTGACGAGAGGAAGCGCTTCCTCCGGGTGCGTGTGCAGGAACCGATAGGCCTTGAGCTGTGCACGGAGGAATTTCACGAGATCGGCGCGGCGCGTTTTCAAAGTTTTCGGCCGGGTCAGGACGCGGCAGCAAATGAAATTCGGCGAAATCTTGTCGACGTGGAGCGCGGAGACGAGTCCTGCCTGATGCGCCGTGTCGCGGAGATTTGCCTGCACGTTTCCGGCGTCAAGCTCGCCTTTCTTGATGGCCTCGATGATAGCCGGCTCGTTTCCGAGCTCAACGAATTGGATCGTGGAAAGGTCGATTCCCATGCGGGACAACGCGCCGCGAAGGGCAATATCGCCGGACGCCGTGCGGACGACGCCGAGCTTCTTTCCCTTCACCGTTTCGGGGGTGATGTTTTCCCACTCGGAGGCGCGTTCCGGCAGGGTCACGATGTCGGCGCCCTCGCCCATCTGCCCGCCGATGACCACGAAATCGGCGCCGTTTTCCATCATGCGGAGCGGAGCCGTGGAGCCGACGCCGCCCGTCGTCACATGGACCTTGTCGGAAGTCAGCGCGCTGAGGATATCCGCATACGCGACGTTCATGACGTGAAGATTGACTTTGATATTTTCTTCCTTATTGAATCCGCCGTTCTCGGCCAGCACGGTCAGCGCGCTGCTGACGCGGTTCGTATTGATCTGGACTTCCAGCGGCTCGCCGGCGCCGTCCTTGTCGGCCGATTTGTTTCCGCTTCCGCCTCCGCAGCCGGACAGCAAAAGCGTGCCGATCAAAAATAATCCCAACAAAAAGAGGTTTCTTGTCTTTTTCATGATGAATTCTTCCTTCCTGTTCTTGTTTTTTATCTTCTCTTCCAAATCGCTAATCAGCTTCTACACATTCGACCCGCCCCAGCTTGACGAACGATGGGATTCCATGCCGGTTTTTCCATACTCTCACTCCTTTGTAAAAACAAAAGGTCGGAACGGTGGGGAAAGTACCGCGGGCGCTATGCGCTGCATATAGGCCTTTCCTATCGTTCCGACCTTCACTTTTTTGTGATCAGTCATTTCACACTTTTTATATATGATTTCGTCTTATTATATCCAAAATTTCTTCCTTGTCAAGTTTTTTTGAAAAATCTTTCGCTCACTCCACCGCGTTCTTGGATCCGAAATTTTGGCAGTGGGCGATTCCCTCTTTACTGACCGCCGACGCGCCCCAGCGCTTCTTGTCCGCACCCACGGGGCAGACGGCGGTGCAAAGGCCGCAGGGATAGCGGAACTCGTTCTTGATTTGCTGGTGGTACCCAGCGCATTTGAATTTGTCCATCTGCGCGACGGTCTGACCGTCCACGGGGGCGAACGCCTGCATCGGGCATCGGCGCACGCAGGCGCGGCAGCGGACGCAAAGCTCTTTTTTCAACATCTTGTCCGCAGGAAGCTCCGCATCGGTAATCACGGACACGAGCCGAACCCGCGGTCCGTACTCCGGCGTCAACAGCGTATGGTTCATGCCGACGGTGCCGAGTCCCGCATAGAGTCCCGCCAAGACCTGCGAAAACGCCGCCTCGGGCTTCTTCACCAGCACCGAGATGTCGCCGTAACAGTCACGCGGAAAAAAGTGCGCACGAAATCCCTGCTCGTTCAGCACGTTCGCGATACGATAGGCGGCCTCATCCAAATAACGGTTCGTGGTGTTGTAAAGCTCCGAATAAACCACCGAAGGCGTCGTCTCGATCATCGAAGGGAAAATCTGCACGCCCATGACGATCACGCGCCGCGCCCAGGGCCATATCGTCTGCGGCCAGTACTCTTTCGGGGTGATCGGATTGCGCTCCATCGTGACAGAGCCTTTTTTGTCGTCGTAGCGCGGCCTCGACTCCCAACGCGCCACGTCGGCCACGCCGAACAAATTCATATCCAGCGTTTTCGCTTTTCGTTTCAGCTTCGCCTTCAAAGAAGCCAGTTCTTGTTTTTTCTCCACATTGCTCACTCATTTCTGTCATCTCAGCGTCAACTTATATATGCACCCGTTTGACATCGGGCAGAAAGTCCTCTGTATGCAGCCATGTCCGATGCAACGGACGTCCGGCCTGTGAATCGCCTCCAAGAGCGCCTCGCCGTAGGTCAGCCCCGACCGCAAAAGAATTCGCTCCATCGAGCAGAAGCCCGCCTTTTGGAAGGCCACCGAAGTTTTGTTGCAGAGGTGCAGGACGACGTTTTCCGTTGCGTCTTCAATAGCTCTCAACACCTCATAGGAGATTTCGCCGCAAAGATCGGTGTAAAGCTTCGGTGAAATGAGGTCGGCGGCCACCGTCGGGTCGGCATAGGAAAGCACGTTTACTCCGTGACGCTCGGCTTCCTGCGCGTAACGGACGAGCTGCGCCGTAATCCATGCGCTCAGTTCCCGCAGTTTATCCCGTTGGCGGTACAGCCCCTTGTAAATTTGTTTCGACGGCACGAGCTGGCTCAACACCGTGAACGGCCCCTCAATATTCAGGATCACTGTCTCTCCCATATCCCGCAGGATGGTCGCCGCGCGAAGAACTTCGTAGACGCGCCCTTTGGAAAAATCCATTTCAGGCAGCGAGGGAATGTCCTCGACGCGCTCATAACGAAAACGCGCCACCGCCGGAACGCCGTACAGCGAATTCAGCGAGACCTCCGCGCCGAAAGCTTCCGCTTCGATGGTCACGCAAAAAGGCAGCTTGCAGAACACGTCGCGGTTCAATTTTTTCACTTCGAGGGCGGCCTTCACCATGTCCTCGGCTTTGCTGAACACCGCCGCGTATTTTGCCCCCGCGTTCGAGCAAAGCTCCTCGGTAATCGGCCTCTCCGGCTCGCCGAGGCATTCATAGGAAAGTTCCTGTTCCAATTCCTCGTTCCATGTTTCCCCCTCGGCCATAGGCCCACCTCGCTTTCTATTCTATATGCGGGAATTTGTCTTTCGCGTGCGGTATCGCGATCGCATCCATAAATTTTTTCTGGAAGTCAGGCTCCGCCGCCGTTTCGATGAACTCCACCCGACGCGCGACCTTTGCCGCTTCCCGTCTCTTCTCCACGTCGAGGAGCGCGATGCGCGCGCCGTCCCCTGCGGCGTTTCCCACCGCATGCACACGTGAGAGATCGCAATCGGGGAACATGCCGATGGCCATCGCGCTTTCTTTGTCGATGTAGCTGCCGAACGCGCCCGCCAAAATCACTTCGTCCACATGGTCGACGCCGTAACGCTCCATCAGATACTGCGCGCCGACATAAAGCGCGGCTTTCGCAAGCTGCACGGCGCGGATATCGGCCTGCGTGATTACGATATCTTTACCGACAGCCGTTTCCTTCGCCCAGGCCAGCACATATTCGAGCTTTCCGCTTTCGCCGCGCCGCACGCGAGGCGTATTGAGTTTCGCGTCAATGCGGCCCGCCTTCGATATCACGCCAGCCTTGTGCATGGCGGCGATGGCATCGATGACGCCGGAACCGCAGATACCTTGCGCTCCGACTTTTTGCACCGTCGGGTGCCAGTCGTAAGGAACCGGATACCATTCGTCCTGCCCGATGACCTTATAGCGGGGTTCGTAAGTCATCGGGTCGATTTTCACGCGTTCGATGGCTCCCGGTGCGGCGCGCATCCCGAAAGCGATCTGCGCCCCCTCGAGAGCCGGACCTGTGGCGCAGGAAGTCGAGAGCAGGCGGTTTTTGTTTCCGAGGTCGATTTCGCCGTTGGTTCCGATGTCGATAATCAGCTTCACCGCGTCGCTGTTGTATGGCTCTTCTGCCAACAGCACCGCCACGTTGTCCGCGCCGACGAAGCCCGCCTCCACCGGCAGCGAATAAACGTTGCCCGACGGGTTGATCTTGACGCCAAGATCCCGCGCTTTGACGTCCAGCGGCTCCCTGACCGCCGGGGCGAAGGGCGCGCGCCCCACATATCTCGGATCGAGGCCAAGCGCCAGATGGTGCATCGCCGTATTGTAGACCAGCACCATCTCGTCCACGTCGTCGGCGACGAAACCCGCTTTTTCCGCCATGTCCGCCGCCAGGGCGTTGATTGCCTCGATAATAGCGTCCTGCAATTTCTTCCTGCCGTCCGGCTCCGACGCCGCGTAGGAAATCCGCGCCAACACGTCCTCTCCATAACCGATTTGCGGATTCATGCGGGACGCTTTCGCGAGCACCGCGCCCGTCGTCAGGTCGCAGAGGAACGCCGCCAGCGTCGTCGTGCCCACGTCGATCGCAACGCCGAGGCTCGTTTCCCGTCGGCCCGGCGCGACGCGAATCACTTCCTTGCCCTGCCAGATTGTCGCCGTCGCCTGCCAGTCGTTTTGCCGGAGGATTTCCGGCAGATTCCGGAGTACGGGAAAATCCACCGTCAATCCGTGAAGCCCCGTTTCTTTTTCCAGCGCGTCGAGGAGCCGCCGCGCGTCGTCGCGGAAATCGGAAAGCGTGGCCGGAGCGAGCGTCACCGTAACGTTTTTCACCGCAGGGCGAAGCTCGATTTGCCGTTCCCTCCCCTTTTCGAGAATGACCTGTTTAGCGCTGCGGCTCTCCTCCGGTACGGTCACGACAAGGTCGCCAGAGAGGAACGCATTGCAGGCAAGGCGATAGCCGCGAGCCAGTTCCTCCGCCGTCAGGAATTTCTTTTCCGCCTCGCCCACGGGCGAAACATGGTCGGCGGACGAAGTCAGGTTCAGCTTTTCAAAACGACCAGTCTCCACGACGACGCGGCACTTGCCGCAGACTCGCGCGCCGCCGCAAGCCGCTTCGATGCCGACGCCCAGCGTTCGCGCCGCTTCCAGCACGCTTTTCCCCGCCTCGATCTCGCCCCGCCGCCCCGACGGCTGAAATACTATCTGCACTCTTTTTACCGTTTCCGCCATGACCGTTCCCTCATTTCATGCAAGTTTTTCCGTCTCTTCGACCATTGCGATCAACTGTTTCAGCGGCGTATTCGGCGCCACCGAGCAATCCGGCGAAATCAACGCCGCGCCGTCCTCCGCCGACTTCTTCACCGCCGCCGCTACGTCTTCCGGCGTCCCTTCCAGCAACGCTTTGATTGGATGCACTGCGCCGAAGATCGGCATTTTGATTCCCGCCTCGTCGAATTTTTGCCGCGCCGCGGGAATATTGACTGCGGACTCCACACTGATGGCGTCCGCGCCCGTCGCCGCGATGTCCGTCATCACCTGATCGAGCTTACCGCAGATGTGGACAATCACGGGAATCCGTTTCGCCACCGCCGCAATCACTCGCTGCTCATAGGGCGCGGCGAGCGCCTTATAGGTACGCGGGCTGATCATGTCGAGAGACGCCATCATGTCCTCGATGACAATCGCGTCCGCCCCCGCTTCGATGACGGCCTCCGCATACTGAATCGCCGTCTCCGTCGCCGTTTCGATATAGGGCACGATACTGTCCGGCTTTTTCAGGCTCGCCTTCAAGAGCGCAGAGATTCCCACAAGATTCGCCGCCACGCTGAACGGTCCGACGATGCTGCCCATCACGACGGCCTTCTCGCCGACTTCCCGCTTCAAGATACGGATCGCTTCAAGAATCGCCGGAATACGCCCCTTTTTGACGAAATCCGCCGGAATTTTCGGCTCGTCGCCGATTTTATACGGATGCTCCGCGATACTCGGGATATGCGTTTTGCCGCCGTCCTTGATTTTCGCGCCGTAAATCTCCGCCTCGACGGTCTGACAGTACGGCACCCGCACCGCGCCGAGACCAATGACCGTCGCGCCGCCCGCCGCCAGCTTCGCCATCGGCTCCGCCTCATAGTGCGCTTCCGGCCAATAGGCTCCGGTCTTCTCCATCAATTCATAGGTAGCGTATTGGCAAACGCTTATGGCCGCAATCTGCTCCTTTTCTCCCCGCAGCGTGCCCAGCACTCTTTCCTTCTTCGTCTTTCCCATTTGTTCATCTTCCTTTCATATAAAAAGAGGCTTCAAGACAAACGCTTTCGCGTTCTCTCGAAGCCTCCGTTGTTTCCGGTCAGCTTTTTTATGATGTTGTCAAATTCCTTCGCCGTCCAATCCCGTGAAGCGGCTGCGCGTCAAACGCTCCACCTGCCGCACCGCGCCGTCCTTCATCGTAATGATGACCTGCCCGTACGGCAAATCCTGAAACGATTGGCGGATTTTTTCCGGAAGCGCCCCGTCTCCCGCAGCGCCGGATTTTCCGCTTCCCTTCGTGAAAAGCGCGTCGCCGCCGATACGCTCCTCCCGTTCCACGGAAACAAGCCGCGAATCCTGTGCGGTCAAGACGATTCGCCCGCTGCCGATTTCCGACAGCCCACGCGAAATGAACGCCATCGCCCCGCCGGGAATTTCGCCGGGACGAAGGGAACGTTTCTGCTCCATAGCCCCTTCCCCCTTCGGCATTGTTATGTTGAAGGTATTATATAGCGCGAATCATACTATGTCAATAGGGATATCCCGGCTATTTTTTATTTGTTACAGCGCCTCGTTCGTGCTCCCCGTACGGTAACCGACAAGGTCGAGGGACGTATAAGTGAAGCCAAGGTTTTTCAGCGCGTCGGCAATCTCCTCGCGACGCGCCATAATTTCCGGCAACGCAGCGGGCTCAACCTCGATTCGCGCGAGATTGCCGTGGTGACGAACGCGAATCTGTCCTTCCGCGCAGGCATGGACAATTTTTTCCGCCGCCTCGACTTGCGAGAGCCTTGCCGCCGTCAACGGCAGACCATACACCACGCGGGAAGCGAGGCAGGCGGCGCTGGGCTTTTCCGCCACGGGAAGTCCCCATGCCCGCGCCTGGGCGCGAATATCCGCCTTCGTCCAACCGCATTCCATGAACGGGGAAATCACCATGGGTGCAAGCTCCTCTATGGCCCTCATGCCGGGGCGATAGTCGCCTTTGTCATCGAGATTGCCGCCATCGGCGACATAGGCGAAACCGTTTTCCTTCGCCCATGCGCAGAGCTTTTCAAATCGACTGCGCTTGCAATAATAGCAGCGTTCTTTGTCGTTCTTGACAATATCGGGATTGTCGAGGTCATGGGCGTCCAAAATGATATGACGAATGCCCGCCGCCCGAGCCATCGCCTTGGCGTCCGTCAGCTCGTCATAAGACAAAAGCTCCGATCGCGCAGTAATAGCGACAGTTTTCTCCCCCAGCGCAAGAACCGCCGCCTTCGCCAGCGTCGAGCTGTCGACGCCGCCGGAAAGCGCCACCACAAGACTGCCGCATGTTTTTAATCGGTCAAGCAAAGCGCGCAGTTTTTCTTCCACAGGCCTCCCCCCTTTCACTCCTATTATATCATCTCATGCTTTCAACGGAAAAGACGCGCGCGGCTCAACACGCCGCCCGCGAGACACGCCGCCGCAATATTGACCGCGCTTTTTAAAAGCAAGCCCGGCGCAGACGCAAGGCCGAGGGCGAGGCTGTCGTAGAGGAACGCGCCCGCCAGCGTATAGCCCGCCGTCATGAAAAGGCACGCGGCGGCCATGCCGCCGAGAACCCGCGGCGAGGAGAATTTCGGCGCGTCGTTTCCGGCGAGAGCCGCGCGGTAGAAAATTTCCGCCATAACCGCCTTTATGATAAGCGTCGGCAGAATCCAGACCGGAAAGCCGCCCGCCAAGTCGGCCAGCGCTGAGCCGAAAGCTCCGGCGAAAATGCCTGCCCTGCGCCCCGTCAGAAACACGGCGAGAAAAATCGCGCCGTCGCCGAGATGCGCGTACCCCAACGGAATCGGAATCTGCGGCACGAACGTCGCGATGAAGACGAAGGCCGCCATCAAGCCCGCCACGCATATTTCTCGCGCGGAAATACGCGAATATGGTTCTGCTCTTGTCATCAAAAACACCTCATTCCGTTTCGCCCATTACAGTCATGAGCAAGATAATGCTTACAGTTAGAATCGTACCGCAAAAGAACTCAAAATCCAAAATCATCATCCCTTAACAGCTTTGTCATTGTATCATATTCAACTTGTAGAGAAAAGATTTTCCAACCCTTTATAGAAAAGGTGCAAAGGTGCTTTATGGGAGGGTTCCCCAAAGCGCCTTTGCGGCCTTTTTCACAATTTCATGTCGCCGGTTTATTTAATCGGCAATCCCAGCTCGCGCAGCTCCGCCTTGACCTTGTTGTAAATCGCAAGATATTCCGGCTTCGGCTGTACCGTCTCGAGGTCGTAGACCGTACGGAAGTCGCCGCCCTTGGTGTGCAGCGTGCGGTTGTCGATCAGCGGCTGGTATTTCGGCAGAATCTTGTTGACAAGCTCGTTGGCCTGTACCCGGGTGAGCCGCGCTTTTCCGACGGCGCGCCCGACCTCCGCCGCGAAGCGCGCGCCGAGACCGCAGGCGTGATCGAGGCCCGCGCTCTGGTGGCCGGTACCGCCCGCCACGAGGAAACCCAGCGTCGCGCTTCCGATGGCGCCTGCCGCCGTCTCCCAGAAGTATTCCTCGCTTCCGATGCCCGCCGTCATTTGCCATGCCGCGCCGACAAGTGCCGGGAAATGCGTGTGCTTCTGGAACGCCGCACCGCCGTAGTTCGCCACATAGAGCGCGTACTTGCTGCTGTTGGAGAAATAGAGCGCGTCCGTCGGCCATGTGCCGAGAATCGTCGGCTCATACAGCATGACGTAGGCGAGAAGGTCTGCGACGCCGTTGACCGCCGAGGTGGCTGGACCGCCCGCCGCGCCGCCAATGTACGACTGCAGGATGCCCCAAATATTCGCGCCGTACTGATGCCAGAAATAGGCGCGGCACATCTGGTCGTAATCGGTCTTGAGCTGCGGCATGATGTAGACGTGACGCACATCGCCCTTGCCCACGCCCCAAAGCGGATTCGCCGCCGCCATCTCGGCGCGCAGATTCACCGGCGTGGAACCGCCGTCCGGGAAACCGGGACGATTGACGCGGCGCAGCACGTCCTTGACCGTCGCGACATGCTGGATCTCCGCCATCATTTCGAAGGGGGAGCCGGGCTTGACCGGGATGCCGTTGACCTTTTCCTTGACGCCCTGGAAATGCACATAATCGATTAGCGGCTCCTGCGCGTAAGACAGCGCGACTTTCTCATAAAGGTCGTCGGAAATCGGGCCGAGAATGCGCCCCATCGTCCCGACCGGCGTGCGCCCGCTGTCGTAGTCCTCGAAACCGCGATGCGGAATCGTGATGCTGTCCTTACCCTCGCCCAGCGTGACCTCCGTGGGCAGATTCTCCAACGCTTCGTCCAATTCGTCCTCAGTGAACGTGATGCGGCGCTCCGTGGACACATTCAGGATGCCCACGTCGAGCAGCAGTTCCTTGCCCGCCTGCCAGATCGCGTCCAGCTCGCCGTCGTCCGTCGGTACGACCTTTCCCGGCGCGTATTCGATATTGTATTTCTTCGTCAGTTCCTTTAGGCGCGGCCAATAGATTTTCGTATCAAATTCCTTCTGAAAGGCGATGGGCCCCGTCTCGCCGCGTCCCCAATATTCGATGAATTTCCCTTTTGTACCATGGCTCATACAAATCTCCTCCAATTTTATGTCTCGATTATTTTTGTGTTTGCATCCAATCTGAAAGTCTTTTCAGATTATGTTCGAATGTTTCACGTGAAACATTCGGAAACCATTTTCAAATTACGCGACATGCAGCAGCTTTTTCGCGATCTCCACCGTGGCGATGGCGTCCTGACCATAGCCGTCTGCCTTGATCTCGTCGGCCCATTCCTTCGTAACCACGCCGCCGCCAACCAGTACGATATAGTTATCTCGGACCCCTTTCGCTTCAAGAAAATCAATCAGGTCTTTCTGCACAGGGCGCGTCGTGGACATCAGCGCGGCTACCGCGATAATCTTTGCGCCAACCTTCTTCGCTTCTTCAAGGAACCGCGACGGCGCCACGTCCACGCCGAGATCGTGCACGTCGAAGCCCGCCGTGGTCAGGAACGTCGCCACCATGTCCTTGCCCACCTGATGCACGTCTCCCTGGATCGTGCCGATGACCACCGGAATGGCTTTCTCGCCTTCCTTGTGCGTCTTCTTCAGTTCCGGCTCCAAGACTTCCAGAGCCGCCTTGAAAGCGTCCGACGCCAACATGATTTCCGGCAGGAACACCTCCATCTTCTCGAACGCCTCGCCGAGCTCGTTCAGCCCTTCCGCCAGCGCGCCGATGGCCTTCACCGGATCGACGCCCTCGGCCACGGCCTCCTTCGCGGCCTCCAGCGCCGCGTCCTCGTCAAACTCCAAAATTGCACCTTTCAGCTTTCCCAATACATCTGCCATGCTTCATACATCCTTTCATTCAAAATATATAATCAGTCCTCTTTCATACGCCGATACAATCGCCCTTCATAAGCATCCCCCCTCGAATATGGAAAAAGGCCGGACAGGAAAACGACTCGCTCGCTTTCCCGCCCAGCCTTCAGTCTTTCTGATCAGCTTCGGTTATTGCATCAACCTTTATGCGACGCATTATAGCATCTTTATTGCCTATTGAAAAATCCTAAAATCCTATGGCGCGCCATAGGCTCACCCTATTTCCCCTGTTTCGGTTCAGTCAGCCCCATCTTCGCCGCCGTCTCTTCCAAGGACGCCATAAAGGCATGCCCCAGTTCGGACAACCTGCGGTCGGCGTGGCGGATAGTACCGACGGTCATCGGCTCATCTTCGTCCAACGGGACGGCGACAATGTCGCGCCCGTGCAAATACGAAGGCAATACGCCTGTCGTCACGATATAAGCGTCCAGCGCCATCAGGAAATTCGCCACCGCCGCCCGGTCGGTAACAAGGACGCGTTTCTTCACCGGGCGCTCGTTTCCGATTTCCTCGGCGAAATAAAACGAATTTTCCTCCCCCTGGTCGAAAGTGACGCAGGGAAATTCGGCTAAATCCTCAAAAGAAACGGACGCGCGCTTCGCCAACGGATGCTTCCGAAAGAGGAACACATGGGGCCGCGCCAAAAACAACGGAGAAAAGACGAGACGACTTTCCTTCAAAAGTTTCCGCAACACCATCTCGTTAGAACGGCTCATATACAGAACGCCGATTTCGCTTTTGAAGTTCCTCACGTTCTCGACGACTTTCCCCGTCCGCTCCTCCAAGAGCGAAAACTCGTAATCGTCGCCGCCGTATCGCCTCGCCAGTTCGACGAAGGCGCTGGCAACGAAGGTGTAATGCTGGGTCGAAACGGAAAAATACTGCTTGCCACTCTCGCCGCTGTATCTGTCCTCCAACAGCCGCATCTGTTCGACGACCTGGCGCGCTCCGCCGAGGAACGTCCGTCCTTCGTCCGTAGGCTTCATACCTCGCGCGCTTCGGACGAAAAGCGTCTTTTGTATTTCCGCTTCCAATGTGGAAAGCGCCTCGGTAACGCTCGGCTGAGAAACGAAAAGCTGTCTCGCCGCAAGACTCACCGAGCCGTATTTCGCGACGGCCAGCGCGTATTTCAGTTGTTGCAGTGTCATAACTTATTCCTTATTTTCTAAAACCTCCGCCAGCGTGTGCCACGAAAGCGTCGCGCATTTGACGCGGGCCGGAAGCTGCGAAACGCCTTGCAGCGCAGCCGCGTCGCCGAGCTCGGCAAGGGCGGGATCGTCCGCGGGAATTTCTCCTTTGATCATCGCAAGGAAAGTTTCCGCAAGTTCTTTCGCCCTTTCCGTCGTCTGCCCCTTGACGAGGCCGATCATCAGCGACGTGGACGCCTGCGAAATCGCGCAGCCGACGCCCGTGAACGCCGCGTCCTCGACGACGCCGTTTTTCACGGCAAGTTCCAACGTAATCTCGTCGCCGCAGCTCGGATTCCGCCCCTTCAACGTGACGGTCGGCGCGTCTAAACGGCGCCGGTGTTCCGTGCTCCGGCTTTCCTCGGCGATCAGCTCGGTATAGATATCAGTTATGTCCAACGCGCATGACCTCCCTGACTTTTTCCAGCGCGTCGAGCCATCGGTCGACGTCTTGCCGCGTATTGTAAAAGTAAAAGCTGGCCCGGCAGGTCGCAGCCTGCCCGAGATACTTCATCAAGGGCTGGGCGCAGTGATGACCCGCCCGTATCGCGACGCCCTCGCTGTCGAGAATCGTAGATACGTCGTGAGGGTGAACGCCCTTCACGTTGAAAGTGACGATGCCGGTCTTGTTGTCCCGTTCGCTGTCGCATCCGTAAAGCTCGATCCACGGCAGCGCGCGAAGACGCGGCAGCGCATAGGAGAGAAGGTCGTCCTCGACGGCCTTGACGCGGGCGAAGGTCAGATTTTCGAGGTAGTCGATGGCGGCGGTCAGCCCCGCCGCGCCGCCGACGTTCTGCGTGCCCGCCTCGAATTTCGCGGGAAGCTCGGCGTAGGTGCTCTCCTGTTCCTCCACATACTCGATCATGTCGCCCCCCGACAGGAAAGGCGGCATGGCTTCCAGCAGCGCCGCGCGCCCGTACAGCACGCCGACGCCCATCGGAGCCAATAGTTTGTGGCCGGAAAAGGCGAAGAAGTCCGCGCCCAGTTCCTGCACGTTCGCCGCAAGATGCGGCACGCTCTGGGAACCGTCCACGACTACGACCGCCCCCGCCTCGTGCGCCCGGTCAGCGACGCGCCGCACGGGGTTCACAAGGCCGAGCACGTTGGAGACGTGGGTGACGGCGACGAGCTTCGTCTTCTTCGTGATTTTTTCGGCGATATCCTTTTCCGAAAGATTGCCGTCTTTTTCCAAATAAATATATTTCAGCGCCGCGCCCTTCGCTTTCGCCACGCGCTGCCACGGCACGAGGTTGGAGTGGTGCTCGGCGATGGTCAGCACGATCTCGTCCCCCGGACCGATATTTGAAAGCCCGTAACTGTAAGCGACGAGGTTCAGCGCTTCGGTGGCGTTCTTCGTGAAAATGATTTCCCGCGCTTCCTTTGCGCCGATGAAGCGGCGCACGCGCTCGCGGGCCGTCTCGTAAATATCGGTGGCTTCCACGGACAGCGCGTACGCACCCCGGTGCGGGTTCGCGTTGCATCCGCCGTAATAGCCGCACATCGCGCGGATCATGCTCTCCGGCTTCTGCGTCGTCGCCCCGTTGTCGAGATAGACGATGGGACGGCCGTTCATTTCCTGCCGCAGCAGCGGAAAATCCTTGCGAAAATTCTCGGTTTCAGCCATCGGAAATCCTCCTTTCAATGAAAGTGCGAATCTCGTCGGCAAGGGCCTTGTCCTCAACCCGGTCCAACACCGGCGCGGCGGCGGCGAGAACCACGAGCCTCTTCGCGTCGGCGGGGGAAAGTCCCCTGCTCGTCAGATAAAACAGCTTCTCTTCATCCGGCCTGCCGACGCTGGTCGCATGGCGGCCGTCCACCTCCGCCTCGCCGGACAGCATCAGCGGCGCGGAACGATTGACGGCCTCCGACGAGAGCAGCGTGACCGACTCCCGCTCGCGCCCTACGGAGCCTGTCGAGCCCCGGATAAAATCCAGCGTGCCGCGAAAATTTTTCTCCGCCCTGCCGGCGAGTCCGCCATGCACGGCGAGGGACGCTTCGGTGCGTTTTCCCCTCTGATGCGCGACGTAATTCATATCGAGCTTCTGCCGCCCGTCGGCAAAATAAAACGCGGCGACGTCGGCGCTGCTGCCGTCCCCGGCAAGGTCGACGTCGAGGAGATCGGCGGCAATGTCCCCGCCAAGCTCCACGGCAGTATAGATGAGCCTCGCGTTTTCCGCCAGCGTCGCTTTGACCTTGTCGGCGCACTGTTTTCCCTCCGGCGCGAGGCGCACCCGCGTCAAACGAAGCTCCGCTCCCGCGCCGAGCTCCGCCCGCAGCTCGAAAACCGCCTCGTCCCGGCAGACAATGAGCAGCTCCTGCGTTTCCCCGGCGGGAATCGTGACGAGACGCGCGACGGGCGCTTTCTTAAAAACGGCCTCGGGCACGCGGATCTCATTGACGCCGAGCCAGCGCCATGTGGGGACGGGAATCCTGTCGTAGATAATTTCTTTTTTCTCCGCCGTCATCGCCGCGCCCCCTCCAACTCCAAATTGATCAGGTTGTTCATTTCCACCGCGTACTCCAGCGGCAGCGCCTTCGCGATCGGCTCGACGAAGCCGCGCACGATCATCGCCCGCGCCTCGTCCTCCTTGATGCCCCGGGTCGTCAGATAATAAATCGCCTCGTCGCTGATGCGCCCGATTTTCGCCTCGTGCCCGACGTCCGCGTCGTCCTCCCGGACGTCCATGACCGGGATCGTGTCGGAGCGGGACTCGCTGTCGAGCATCAGCGATTCGCAGTTCACCGAGCATTTCGCACCCTTCGCTCCGGCGGCGACCTTGACGCCGCTGCGGTAGACGGCGACGCCGCCGTCCTTGGAAATGGAGCGGGTGTTGATGACCGACGAGGTTTGCGGCGCGGCATGAACGACCGTCGCCCCGGTGTCGAGATGCTGCCCGTGCCCCGCGAAGGTCACGCCGGTGAACTCGCAGCGCGCTCCCTCGCCCGCCAAGATACTCGTGGGGTACAGCATGGAAACGCGGGAACCGAAGGAGCCGGACACCCACTCGATCAGGCCGCCCTTTTCCACCAGCGCGCGCTTTGTGTTGAGATTCATCATGTTCCGCGACCAGTTCTCGATGGTCGAATAGCGGAGTCTCGCGCCCTCTTTCACATAGAGCTCGACGCAGCCCGCGTGCAGGTTCGTCACGCTGTACTTCGGCGCGGAGCAGCCTTCGATAAAATGAAGGCTCGCCCCCGGCTCCACGATAATCAACGTATGCTCAAACTGCCCCGCCCCCGGCGCGTTGAGCCGGAAATACGACTGCAGCGGGATTTTCACTTCGACGCCCTCCGGCACATGGACGAAGGAACCGCCGGACCAGACCGCGCCGTGCAGCGCCGCGAATTTATGGTCCTTCGGCGGCACCAGCTTCATGAAATGCGCGCGCACGATATCCTCGTGCTCCCGCAGCGCCGTCTCCATATCGGTGTAGACGACGCCCTGCTTCGTCAGGCTCGTCTGGATGCTGTGGTAGACCACCTCGGAATCGTACTGCGCGCCAACGCCCGCCAGCGATTCCTTTTCCGCCTCCGGGATGCCGAGACGGTCGAAAGCGCCGCGAATCTCTTCCGGCACGTCCTCCCATCGTCCCGCCATCTGCGCGTCCGGCTGCACGTAAGTCGCAATCCGCTCCATATCCAGCGCGGAAATATCCGGTCCCCACGCGGGAGGCGGCGTTTCGTTATAAACGGCCAGCGATGCGAGACGAAGCTCCGTCATCCACGCCGGATCGTTTTTACGCTTGGAAATGTCGCGCACGATTTCCTCGGAGAGCCCCCGCTCCGAACGGTATCGGGGACGGTCCGCGTCGCGGACGTCGTAAAGCGCGCGCTCAATATCTTCAATGAAGGTTTTCTGCTTCGCCATGCCGCGTCACCCTTCCGCACCGAGGAACCGGGCGTATCCGTTAGCCTCGATCTCCTCGACCAGTTCCGCGCCGCCGCTTTCCACGATATGCCCGTCTAAGAGCACGTGCGCCCTGTCCACGGAAAGCGCGGACAAAATATTCGCGTTATGCGTGATGATCAGGCAGGCGTTTTCCGGCGTGCGAAACGCCTTTACGCCGTTCGACACGATCCGCGCCGCGTCCACGTCCAGCCCCGAGTCCGTCTCGTCCAGCAGCGCAAGCTTCGGCTTCAGCATCAGGAGCTGCAATATTTCCGTCCGCTTCTTCTCGCCGCCGGAAAATCCCACGTTCAGATAGCGGCCGGCCCAGCCCTTGTCCATCTTGAGAATTTCCAAAGCCGCCGCCAGTTCCTTGCGGAACGCCATGACGCCGACTTTCTTCCCCGTTGCCGCCTGACGCGCCGTCCGCAGCATATTCTCCACCGTAACGCCCGGAATCTCCTCCGGCGTCTGGAACGACAAAAAGAGACCGCGCCGCGCCCGCTCGTGGGTTGGAAGCGCGAACAGCTCCTCGCCCTCGAAGGCCGCGTCGCCCTCGTACACTTCGTAACGCGGGTGTCCCATCAGCACGTTCATCAGCGTCGTCTTGCCGGAACCGTTCGGCCCCAAAAGCACGTGCGTCTCGCCTTTCCCGACGGAAAGGTCGACGCCGTGCAGGATTTCCTTGCCGTCCACGCCGGCGCGAAGCCCGCGGATCTTCAATATATTTTCTCCCATGAAAAGCACTCCTTCGTAAACGATGGATTCATTGTAGGAGATTCGACCATCATTGTCAATCCCTATATATTAAGTATGGATATAGAATATAAAAATACCTCCCCATACTCTGCCTCACATATCGGAGGAACTGCGGCGCACAAAAACAAACGTGCATTTTTCATCGGAACTGTGCTATACTACTTACAACTTTTTGCAAGGTTTGGTGTTTTACATGAATGTCTTTTTGCCGTTGTCGGCGGCTTTTCTCCTGATTGTCGTGCTGCTGCGAAAGCACGTCCCCATCGGGGCGTGCATGCTGGCGGCCGGGCTCTTGCTCTGGATTACGCAATCCGGCGAACCGGCAGCGCTTTTTGTCGCCGCGAAACAAACGCTTTCCCTGTCGCGCACCTATGATATCATGCTGGCGCTCTACTTCGTCATGTGCCTCGAAATCGAGCTTCGCCTGAGCGGCACCCTCTCCGGCATGGTGAACGCGCTCCGGCGCGTTTTCTCCAGCGCGAAAGCGCTCCTGGCGCTGATGCCCGCATTCCTCGGGCTGCTGCCGTCGCTGGGCGGCGCGCGTTTCTCCGCGCCGATCGTGGACGAGCTTTCCGCAGATATTTCCATGTCGCAGGAACACAAAGCGGCGATCAATTTTTGGTTCCGCCATATTTTCGAGTTTTCCAATCCCATCATCCCCGGCATGATCATGGCCTGCAACATCGCGAACGTCCCCTTCAGCGAGTTCTTGAAACACCTGAGCTGGCTGACCATCCTGGCCTTTTCCATAGGGTGGGTCATCCTGATCCGCCCGCTCCGGCTGCCCAACGAGCTGAAACCGAAGGCCGACGGCGCGCAAAAGAAGCACGAGGCGGCCGATCTCGTCCTCGCGCTTTCCCCGGTGGTCACGACGTTCCTGCTGGCGGTATTTCTCGATATGAACGCGTCTTTGGCCATGGGAATCGTGACGTTCCTGCTGTTCTTCGTGCTGCGCGCCACGAACCGCTTCGTCTCCGTGCGGGACACGGTGGTCGGCGCGCTGGACAAGAAGATGCAGCTGAACGTGCTCTGCATTCTCTATTTCATCCAGATACTGACCGTCATCGGCGTGCTGCCCGAAATCGTCGAGGCCTTCCGGACGTCGCCGCTGCCCGTGCCGGTCATCATCGCCTGCGTTTCCTTCATCATCGGCGTGCTGACGGGCATGTCCCAGGGCCATGTCGCAATCGTCATGCCGATTGTCGCGGCCATGGGCACGGGCAATCTCGACCTCGCGGGCATCGCGATGGCCTTCGGCGTCGCGGGGCAAATGCTGACGCCCACCCACATGTGTCTTGTCGTCACGGTGGATTACTTCCGCTCAAATTTCCTCAGCACGCTCCGCCCGGTGCTGCTCGGCGAGATCGTCCTCCTGACCATTTTCAGCGTCTACACATGGTTCACGATGGCATAGAAAACTGCGCAAAAAACCGGCGCCCGTCATTTCCGACAGGCGCCGGTTTCGTTTTTTGGAATCACTGAACGAATCGTTACCAGTGATATTTTTCCCCGCGCAAAATCTTGAAGGCGCGATATATCTGTTCCGTCAGAAGCAGCCGTGCCATCTGGTGGGTGAAGGTCATCTTCGACAGGGAAAGCCGCAGCCGCGCCGCGTTCCGGACGGCGGAAGACAAGCCAAAGGGCCCGCCGATCAAGAACGTGATGTGGGAGGCGCCGCCTGTCATCCATTCGCCGAGCGCCGAGGAAAGTTCCTCGGAGGAAAGCTCCTCTCCCGCCACGTCCAGCACGATCAGCTCGCTGCCCTCCGGCACTCGTGCCAAAAGACGCTCGCCCTCCCGGACGAGCGTCTTTTCCTTTTCCGCCGCAGAAAAATTCTCCGGCATCTTTTCCTCGGCAATCTCGATGAAATCCAATTTTGCAAAGGGCGTGAGCCGCTTCGCGTATTCCGCGACGGCGTCCCGCAGATATTTTTCCTTGAGCTTCCCCACGGCGAGGATCGTGATTTTCATGTCATTCCTCCGGGATGGCCTCCAGCACCGCGTTCAGCGTCATCTTGTCGCCGTTCCTGACAATCTGGATTTCCACGGAATCGCCGACCTGATGGGACGTGATTGCCGCGCGCAGCTCGCCGACGGTATTGGTCTTCTCGCCGCCGACGGAAAGGATCACGTCGCCGCGCTGAATGCCGGCCTTCCCTGCGGGACCGTTCAGCGTGACGTTCTGCACATAGACGCCCGCGTCCACGTTGAGCTGATAGCCGGCCCGCGCCGCCGTCTCTTTGTCGTACACGCCGACGCCGAGATACGGACGGATCACGCGGCCGTGATCCAGCAGCTGATCGACGATGTCGCGCACCGTATTGATGGGAATGGCAAAGCCCATGCCCTCGACGCCGTTGGCGGCGATTTTCGCGCTGTTGATGCCGATGACGAGGCCGTCCGCGTTGGCCAGCGCGCCGCCGGAATTGCCCGGGCTGATGGCGGCGTCAGTCTGGATCAGTTTCAGATGGCGCTCGGAAATATCCAGCGTG
>JAEERZ010000150.1 GCA_016286075.1 Selenomonadaceae bacterium | reverse complement strand
CACGGACGAAGCGACCTCCCCGCTGCCGCTGGAGGCTTCCTGCGCCGCCGAGTTGGAGTTCTCTGCGACTTGCTGAGCCTCGATGCGCATGCCTTCCACAGCGCCCGAGATCGTATCGATGCGCTCCTTGCCGCTGTCCACGGCTTCCTGCTGAACCGCGACCTGCGAGGAGGCCGCGGTGACGTTCTCCGCGACCTGGAGAGCCGCTTTCGCCGTCTGGGACGAGTTCGCGGTCAGCTCTTCCGCTGCCGCGGCAATCTGGGTTGTGGATTCAGCGACTTCTTTCATGAACTTGTTCAGCGACTCGCGCATATCGAACAATGCGCGCTGGGCGTCGCCGAATTCGTCGCCGCGATTCGTGCGCTCGCCCGTCCGATGGAAATTGCCGTCCTTCAGCTTGTCCGCGAGATCGATCATGTCGGCCAGCGGCGTCGTGATCGCCTTGATGAGCATGACGGAGAGGGCGATCAGGATCACGACGGCGACGAGGGTGATTATCGTCATGGAAACGACGGCAGCCTTGTTGTCTTCGTTGTTCTGCGCCGCGATAGCCGCCGCGTGCTCCTCGGTGGCCTTCAGGAGCTTCGCGAGACCGTCGCGGAGGGTGACCGTCGCCTGCTTCATGCTGCGGTTGTATTCGGCAAGGCCGGTGGCGGTGTTGCCCGACTCGGCGGCCTTCATGGTGCTTTCATAGGACGCGCGGTATTTCTGCCACGCCGACTTGCACTGGGTGACCTGATCGGCGAGCCCCGGCATGGAGGCCGCCAGTTTCTCGTAATTGCCCCAGGTCTTTTCGAAGTCTCCAACCTTCTTGTCCGCGCCCTTTTTGACTTCCGCATAGCGGGCAGGGTCGGCGATGGCCTGATAGGTGCGCACCTGGATGACGCGCATGGCCTCGATCTCGTCGCCGAGAAGCGCGATGGCCCGCAGGTTGTTCTCGTACATGTTGGTCATGTCGTTGCCGGCCTTGGACAGTCCGGACCATCCACGGAATCCGATGACTGCCATGCCGATCAGGGAAATCAGGACAAGCAGAAGAATCTTGAAGGAAACCTTTACATTGTTCATAAGAAATTGTCCTTTCTGTGGGGGCGTAATTTTCGTAAGTTCCTGTCCCTCACGGTGGTTATGTGTAATTATAGGTTATTTAAAGCAAAAAAGCAAACAAAATTGCCCGAAAAATAAGGGAACGGAATTTTTAAAAGGCGGAAGGATTTTAGACGGGTCATGTCGAATAACCATTTATCATTTATTGACGGTGCGTTCTTTTGACGATTGACGGCGGTTTTCGTTGCTGGGGGCGTCCGGCGGGAAGAGGTGGACACATGGACAACACGGATAAAAAGATTCTCATCGTGGACGATGATGAGACGAGCCGGTCTTTGCTCCGTCAAGTGCTGGGCGACTGCACGAAAATTTATGAAGCGGCGGACGGCGTAGAAGCGCTCGCTTTTCTGGAGAGAAATCCCGACACGGCGTTGGTGTTCTTGGACGTACTGATGCCGCGCATGGACGGTATGGAATTGCTGCTCCGCATGAGGCTCTCGCCGAGCATGCGGGAAGTTCCCGTCATCATGCTCTCCGCCTCGCCGGAAGAGGATATGAACTACCGGGGGCTGTCGCTGGGGGCTACGCGCTTCGTTTATAAGCCGTACCGGACGGCATTGCTTCGGGAAATGGCGGATCAGCTGCTGGCGATGGAGCAAAAAGAAGTGGTCATCGAACCGGGGAGCATCGACGAGGTCGTATTGTCCCGGAGCCAGGCTCTCGACAGCGGTATTATCGTACTGACGCCGACGGCGGAGGGCACGCTTTCGACGGCCTATTTCACGCCGGCGTACGCCAGATTCTGCGGCTATACGGTGCAGGAATACGAGTCGCTGATTGCGTCGGGCACCGATCTTGCGGTCACGATTGCCGACGGTCATTTTGACAGTTTCCGCATGTCGGTAGGCATGATCGCCGAGGAAAAGATGCCCATATCCTTCTATCTTCATATACAGCGGCAGGATCGCCAGCTCTTGACGCTGTCCTGCGTCGGGCAGTATTTCGGGATGGAAGGCAATCGGCCTATCGTTTGTCTGATTGCGGAAACGCAGGAATTGGAGACGGAGCGGGGGTCGACTGCCGAAATGGACGACGAGCGGCTGGACCGGCTGACCGGCATCCTGTCGCGGGATGCTTTTTTCCATGCGGTGCGTCGTTTCCTGGACGAGAACGCCGAGGAGAAATGCCTGCTGGTGACCTGCGACGTGGATCGTTTCAAGATCGTCAACGACGTTTACGGCACCAAGGTCGGCGACAGCATCTTGATCCAGCTCGGGGCGGTTTTCTTCCGGGAGACCTTGGGGAAGGGCGTTTGCGGGCGCCTTCGCGCCGACGTTTTCGCGTTCTGCATGAGAGAAGAAGATTTCGATTTGGAGTCGCTGCTGCAAAATGAGCGGTTCCTTTCCGACAATTTGGGCCTTTCCTATAATCTCGTCATTCATAACGGCATCTATCCGATAAACGATCCGTCGGCAGAGGTTTCCGTCATGTGCGACCGCGCCAATCTGGCACGCTCCACCATCAAGGGCGACTACAGGAAGCGCTATGCTTATTACGACGAGCCCATGCGGGCGGCGATCATTGCCGAGCAGGAGATTCTCAACGATATGGAGGCGGCGCTCGAAAGCGGCGCATTCGTGCTTTACCTGCAGCCGATTTACAGCCTGAACTTTGAAAAGCCTGTCAGCGCCGAAGCCCTCGTGCGGTGGCAGCACCCGGAGAAGGGGCTTATCGAGCCGGGGAAATTCATCACCTTGTTTGAGCACAACCGATTCATTACGAATCTCGATCATTATATGTGGGAGATGACTTGCCGCTACCTTGCGGACAGGCGGAAACGGGGATTGGCGAATATTCCCATTTCGGTCAACGTATCCCGAATCAATTTATTCCAGCCGGATCTGGCTGACGAATTGCTGAGGCTGCTGAAAAAATACGATCTTCCGACGTCCCTGCTGCGGCTGGAGATTACGGAGACCGCCTATATGGACAATCCCGAGCAGCTTATCACGGCTTCCGACAATCTCCGCAGAGCGGGATTCAAAATCATGGTGGACGATTTCGGCAGCGGGTATTCTTCGCTGCACATGCTGAAAGATATTCCCCTCGACATCCTGAAGCTGGATATGCGATTCCTCACCGATATCGAGCCTTCGTCCCGCGGCGCCGCCATCTTGCTCGGGGTCATCCGGATCGCCCAGAATCTCGGCATGGTTACGGTGGCCGAAGGGGTTGAGTCGATGTTCCAGCTGGAATTCCTGCGTGCCGCGGGTTGCGACAATATCCAGGGATTCTATTACGCAAAGCCGGTTCCGATTGATGAATTTGAGGCGTTTTTGGACAACAGTCCTATTCTTGTCTGAAAGAGGTAAAGAAACGGGACTGCCGCATATTTGAAATATGCGACAGTCCTTTGCTTTTGCCGAAAAATCCCTCGGCAGCTTTGCGCAACGATGGATTCTTGCGAAAAAGAAAAATATTATGAATTTTGTTTTAAAATATTCTAAAATGTGGTATAATATGAACGCTTGGCGAACGCGAGCCGGAGGCGAAGCGTGAGCTTAGCGAGAATATATGCCCTTGTGGTATAATGACACCGTTCGGCAGTGCTTTGCGGTTCAGAAATAACCGGGCGCTGCGCTTATTTTCATCGGCAAGGAGGTTTCGCCGTGTCTGTTTCCGCAGCTTCTTACGATTCTTTGCGCGCTTTGTGCAGGAAAAACAATCCCGCGCCGGACGATTGGCGGCGGGCTCTTTTGCTTGCCAGCGTCATGCGGTGGTTTGCGGATTTCCGGGGCTTCGGCGAAGACGGGCTGGTATGGGCGGCGGCCGGCATGGCGCGGAGAGCGGGCGTTTCCAACGACGCTTTGCGCACGGCGGGCATGGACGAAGATATAATCCGAATGGTGCGGCGGGAACAGGTCGCCGACGCCGACGCGCAGGCGCCGCTGACGGCGGAGGAACAATTAGGCTGCCTGCTCGTCACTCTCGACCATCTTTCCAAGCTCGTCGTTGAAGCCGCGGTCACGCGGCCTAAGGGCAGTGTGAAGGGGCTTAAGGTTTCCGCCGTGCAGAAGAAGTTCAAGGATTCCAAATTCGCGCCGGAGGTCAGCCGTATGACCATCCTTCAGGGCGCCCGCCGGATGCGCTGGGAAATCGGAGATCTCACATCGAAGACCATCAAGGCGATTCTCGCTTGTGAGGAGGAAGTCCGGGAAGCTGCGCAGGAAATTGCGTGACAAAAGTATATTTTTGGCAGGGATTCCCCCTTGTGTGGGGAGGCCCTTTGTGAATTCCCCGGAAAGGCTTGCGGGTCGAAGATTCTGCGACGTACGACAATAAAAGCTTAAACGATTATTTGTTCCACGCGAAAGGTAATAGTATTTTGGTTTTTGCTAAAGTACACAATCGGCATAAAGTTTGCATTATAACAATTCAAATACGCAAAAATGGGCTAAAGTTGAAGTCGTCAAAAGGTTGAATCGCGGGATGAACTGCCCTCCAAGATGTTATGAACTTTCACCGCGGAATCCCGGCCCCGCAGGGCCCTAAGGAGGGGTGCAAGGGGAGGAACGCCCCTTGCAGGGTCCCAGGGGCAGCGCCCCTGCTTAAAGATTATAGGAAAAGAGCCGCACGCTTTGATAAACGTGCGGCTCTTTTATGTGCTGCCTCAGAACGCCGGAACAATCGCTCCGCCGTATTTCTTCTCGATGAATTCTTTCATTTCCTTCGACTGGAGCGCTTTCAGCAGCGCGACAATCTCGGGGCGTTTCTCGTCGCCCTCGCGGACGGCTACGATGTTCGAGTATGGCGAGGTCTTGTCCTCGATGAAGAGAGAGTCCTTCGTCGGGTTCAGGCTTGCCTGCATTGCGAAATTCGTATTGATGACGGCGATGGTGACGTCGTCAAGAGCCCGCGGAAGCTGCGCGGCTTCGATCTCCTTGAACTGGAGGTTCTTCTTGTTTTCCTTGAGATCCTGCACCGTGGCCTTGACGCCGAGACCATCCTTCAGCTTGATGATGCCGGCCTTTTCTAAGAGCAGCAGCGCGCGGCCGCCGTTGGTCGGGTCGTTCGGAATGGCGACGACGTCGCCGTCCTTCAGCTCGTCAAGCTTCTTGACCTTCTTCGAGTAAACGCCCATCGGCTCCACGTGAACGCCGCCGGCGTTTTTCAGCTTCAGATTCTTGTGTTCGCCGATGAAGTTCAAGAGGTACGGCTCATGCTGGAAGAAATTCGCGTCCAGCTCCTTGTCGCCGAGCGCCATGTTCGGCTGGATGTAGTCGGAGAACTCGACGATTTTCAGTTCGATGTTCTGCTTTGCCAGCACCGGCTTGATTTGCTCCAGCATCTCCGCGTGGGGTACCGGCGAAGCGCCGACCTTCAGCGTGACTTTTGCGCCGCCGGAAGAAGCGGGCGCGCCCGAGGACGCGGGCTTTTTGTCCCCGCCGCCGCAGCCCGCCGCGAAAACGACAAGAAGCAGCGCGGAGAGAATCAGGATAAGTTTTTTCATTGTGATAGTCCCTCCTTAAATGCAAAAAAGTTCACTTCTGTATCGTAATGCAAAAAAAGAAGGCTGTCAATCGCGACAGCCTTCTTTTATCATATTTCTTTCTTGTTCAGCCGTTTCGCCAGCGCATTTCCGGCGAACTGGACGAGCTGGACGAGGGCGATCAGCACGACGACCGTCGCCAGCATGATTTCCGGAC
>JAEERZ010000149.1 GCA_016286075.1 Selenomonadaceae bacterium | reverse complement strand
TCATCGCGTTCGGCGATATGAGCTACTACAACATCGGCGACCGCGGCACCCGCACCATTCAGGAGCTTCGCGAGCTCTATGCGGGCAACGACATGACGGGCTATGTCATGAAGGAGCGCGTCGACGGTGTCCTCGTGCTGCCGGAGGCTGTGAGGGTGCTGAAGATTGCGTCCTGATGACGCGAGGGAAGATGGGGAGCCGTTCTCGGCTCCCTGTTTCTCTATATGAGGGGGTGAACGGTGTGTCTGTGACGCTTGACGAAGCCAAGGTATATCTGCGGGTGGACGGAGAAGTTGACGATGAAATCATCACTTCCTGCCTTGAAAAGGCGCGTGCCCTTTGCCAAGCGGTGTCACGCCTTGACGATGAGGCATTCACGAGGGAGGAGAATTCGGCGGCGATCAAGATTGCCGTTCTGTATGCCGTGGGCTATCTCTACCAAAATCGCGAGGGCGCGAATCATCAGGAGCTTGTTAAGACCTTACGGGCACTCTTGATGGATGTTCGGCGGGAGGTGTTCTGATGGCAATCCAGCGAGGACGGGAAATGGGCGTCACCATCGACGATCTCCATGAGCGGATTGAAATCCTGTACCACGACAGGACGCGAGATATAGACGGGAATATAGTAGCCGGAGAGATACACACACGGGCGACAGTATGGGCAAAGGTTCTCCCAATTTCCGCGAGGATCGGGGAACGCGCACAGGAAACGGAAAATATAGTGGGATATAGAGTCACCATACGCTGGCGGGAGGATATCCAGCCAACGGATGAGATACGCTGGCGAGGTAAGCGGCTGGAACTTGTTTCTCCGCCGTATGACGTTGAGAGCCGCAGAATGTGGACGGTAATGGAATGCCGGGAGTTGGTGGAAGATGTCGAGGAGGCGTAGACGGGGAAATACATTCTTTCGAGGAGCGGCGGCGCTGCCCCGTGGGTATATCGCGTCCGAGCTTCGGAAGATGGGGGACAACGTTCTCCCTGCCGCGACGGAGGCTCTTCACGCGGGCGCGGAGAAAATCGCCGAGCGGGCGCGGGATAACCTCCGGAACCAGAACGCCGTCCGGACGGGAAATCTTATCGGTTCGATAAAGGTCGAGAAACGCCACCAGGACGGCACGGCCCTCGGAATCTCGGCAAACGCGAAGAACAAGAAGGGCTACCTTTACGGGCAGATCATCGAATTCTCGCCGACGAAAGGGAGACCGTTCCTCTATCCTGCGTTTGATGCGCTTCGGGGTGAGGTGTTGGAGGACGTGACCGATGCCGTCAGGAAAGCCGTGAGGGGGAATACATCTTGAATGTTATGGCGGCGGTATATGAAGCTCTTTCGACCAACAGGGCGCTCGTGTCGAAGCTGAAGGGCGGCAAGAAAGGCATTTATCATCTGCACGGACCCGACGCGGGAAGCTATCCCGTCATTGTCTATTCGACGCTTTCAGACGTTCCGGCGCTCCATGCCGACAATGCAGAGATTGAGCGGCGCGTGACGATACGAATCCACATCATGACGAAGGACGGGCAGTATAGCAGCCTTTATGCCGATGTGCAGAGGATTATGCGCGGCATTGGTTTCATGCGCGTTCAGACAAACGAGATCTATGACGACGGGCTGCGAATTCTCGTCGTTGATTACAGAATAGGAGTTGATGAATCATGACCGCACCGACGAGCGGAATCACGAATTCGCCGTTTATCGGCGTAGACAATTTCCACATCGCGAAGATGCTGAGCGACCCGGCAGACGGACAGGCGACTTATGACAGCGTCATCGCTTTCCCGTGGCTGCAATCCGTAAGCATCGAACCGCAGAACGAAGAAGCCACGCTGTACGCTGACAATCAGGCCGTGGACACGGCAAATGTCACGTCCAAGTTCAATCTCACGATTGACACCGCCACGCTTCCGCTGGAGTACAAGGCGCTGCTTCTTGGCCATGAAATCGAAAACGGTGTGATGACCGTGGCCAGCGGGGACAATCCGCCCTATTTCGCCATCATGTTTGAAACGACGAAACGTAACGGGAAGAAGCGGTATGTCAAGTTCCTCAAGGTTCAGTTCTCCGAGCCGTCCGAAACAGCGCAGACGAAGGAAGAGGGCGTCAAGTTCAATACGCCGTCCATGACGGCGATTGCCATTTACCGCAACGACAAAAAGGCGCTCTATCAGGCGGACGAGGAAGCGGACGGTTATCTCCCCGCGACGGGCGAAAACTGGTACACGAGCGTCGATCCCTCGGGCGAGTGATGAGAGGAGTGAATCGATATGGAACAACCGAAGCTCATTCTGAATGGAAAGGAACATTCTCCGAAGCGTCCCACCATGAAAGTGTGGCGGGCTATCGTCGAGCACGACAGCGAGGCAAAAGGACTGTCCATCTCGGATATCCTGTCCCATCGCGTGGAAATCCTCGCACTGATCTACGATATCGACAAGGAGCAGATTGAGGCAGGGGTTGAAGTTTCCGACGTGCTTCCCGCGTACAACGAAGCGGCGAAGTGGATACTCAGCCTCGTGTTCGAGAAGCTCGACAAAATCCCAAACGCCGAGGCGGGGACAGACGGCAGGTAAGCCTGTCTCCGCTGGAATGGCTCGTTAATTTCTACCGCCAGCTGCAGGAGGCGTACCATTGGACGGTGCGGGAGATCGACGAGACCGAGATTGAAATCATCATGCTTCAGATCGTGGTGCTGGACAAGATTGACAATGCGCCGAAGCGCGGATTCATTGAGGACATTCTGCCGCTGTAACGGGGAGGTGAAAGCATGCCGAGAAAGAGCGGAATAGGCACGGGAGATTACCAGATTGCGGAACTTTCCGTGGGGCTGGAACTCGACCTTGAGCAGCTTGACCTTGACGCTGCGGTGGCGGACAAGACCGTCTCGGAAATGATCACGAAGCTGAACCACCGGGCGAAGCAACTGGAAATCCGCGCGGAAATCGACCTCACGAACCTCGAGGGCGCAGGGACGGAAATCGACAAGCTCCACGTCAAAGAAGCACGGCTGAATGAAATCCTCGACGTCCAAAGGACAAAGCTGCAGCTTCTCAAGGAGCAGTATGAAAAAGCCTCCGGCGATAAGAAGGTGGGCGCTGGCATTAAGGGGAAACTCTCCAACAGCGTTCTGTTGCAGGAACTGGAAGTTTCGAAGTGGGAAGCCGCGCTCCGGGGGCTTTCCTCCGAGGCCGGTGTGTCGGCTGCCGCTGTAGAGGCTGTTGGCGTTACGGTCGGATTGACGGTGACGGCAATCGCTGCGCTGGCGGTGGGACTCGCCGAGATGACACAGTATGCCGCCAAGTCAGGACAGGAACTGGGGCGTTTTGCGGAGCAACTGAATGTCTCGGCGAAGGAGGCGCAGGGATTGTCTGCCGCTCTTGCATTGGGCGGTGCAGATAAGGAGGCATTCTCCCGTTTCATCACGGGGCTCGACAAACGGATTCAGTCCGTGGGGGCCGCTGGCGAATCCGCGCGTGAGGGTCTTGCGCGTTTCGGTGTATCTCTGCAGGACGAGCAGGGCAATCTTGTCGGCTATAACGAGCAGCTAAAAAGACTCGCGGAGGGCTACCAGACCGCGAAGAGTGCGGGAATGACAAACGAATACTTCTCCGCGCTGGGGACAGGTGCTGACGCTCTCCGCGACGTGCTTGCCAATTACGAGCAAATTGAGCAGACCCGTGCCCGGATGGGCGGCCTCTTCGACAATAAGAGCGCGGAGGAATTCGTCGCTCAGTCGAAAGCGCTGGACGACCAAATGAAGGAACTGGATCTGTCCATCGACCAGATTAAGGTGTCGATTGGCGCGGCGTTCCTGCCCTTTCTCGTGGATATCGCTCCGAAGGTCACTGAAGTCGTCAATTCCCTTTCGCAATCCTTCAGTGAGATGTCGGAGACAATCCGGAAGCGTTATAAGAATCTCCGCTATCAGTTTGGATACACCCGCGCCGAATACGACGCCGCCATG
Organism: Selenomonadaceae bacterium; assembly: GCA_016286075.1. GTDB lineage: Bacteria > Bacillota > Negativicutes > Selenomonadales > Selenomonadaceae > RUG12372. The sequence continues at coordinate 1,796 of JAEERZ010000149.1, read as the reverse complement.
AAGGAGGAAGCGGAAAGAGAACTTCAGGCCGCTGAAGAGGCGGAGCGCAAAAAAGCAGAGGCGCGGGCAAAAATCCGCGAGAAGGAGCTTGACGCCTATGCGGACAGGCTTGTCAAATTCGATGACACGATTCAGTATTCGTTAGACTCTGCTCTCAACACCGACATTGACAACAAGCTCGCCGCTATCGACAGGCAGGCCGAGAAGTACAAGCAGGAACTTGCGGCGATGGCGAAGGAATATCACGCCGAGCCGGACAAGGATTCCCTCTCCCTGATTGACCAAAATGCCCAAATGCAAAAGGACAGGGCCGTCCGCGAGTTTTCGGAGCAGACAGCGGCATATCTCGACAATATCTATGAAACGTCGCTTCAAAAGCGGCTCAACCAAATCGAGCGGGAAAAGCAGGCGTGGATTCAGAAAGGGTTGGATGAGGTCAAGGCTACGGAGGCGGCTGAGCGGCAGAAAATGGAGGCGCAGCGGAACGCTGCGATGCAAATCCTGAAATCCCAGCGGGAACAGTTCAAGGCATACCAGCGCGGTGGCGAGGAAGGCCTGCGGCGCACATATATGCGGCAGAACGGTCTGTCGGAGAAAGACCTAAACATCAAGCCGGAGGACGTCGAGGCGTTCCAGCAAGCGCAGCAGCATATGCTGGAAAATCTCCTGCCTTATTTCTCGCCCAACGCCGACTTTTACCGCGCCCTTGACCGTGACAGAGATGCGAGAAATGTCATCCGTCCGGCTGGCGGGGATTGGCAGCCTATAAATCCCAATGCAGGAGAGCCGATACCGCCGCAATTCCCCCCGGAGTACAAATCCCATCCCATTGAAATTAATGTAAATATCGAGAATGCGGTGACGCAGGACAACGAAGGGATGCAGATATTGGCGAACGCGGTGGCGGACAAAATCACGCCTGCCATCGAGAACGCATTGGAGAGTGACGATAATGCATATTGACATCGGCGGCGTGAGGACGCTTTCCGTCGAAAACTGGGAAACCACGCCTGACGACCGGCAGGAAACCGTGGAAATTCTCGGCGGAGTAGCGGTGCAGGATTACGGGCATATTGAGGCGGGGGATAAAATCGGATGCACCGTAACGGTCAGCGCGGCGGGATGGCGAATCATAAAACAGTATTGGGACAGCCGCCAGCCTGTGGACGTGGAGGACGAGGCAGGCATCATCCATAGAAATCTTCGTGTCGTGGTGAAAAGCTGGCGATACGTTCACCGATTCCCTGACCACTACGATTTGAAGCTTGAGTTTTGGAGGTTATGAGAATGGCGAATCAACTGCATATATACATCAACAATCCAACGGCTGGTGGCACGGACGGCACGGAGGCCAGCACCGGGGCGGGAACGTCTCCCATTGCCGTGACGCTCGATGCCGCGAAAAACGAGGAGGCCGCCGTGAAATGTGCCGTCCGATGTGATGAGGGATTCAAGATCGACGGCGATGTGTCCATCGCCATTTCCGGGGAGAGCGCGGACAAATGGAAGGTAGCGGCAGATGATTCCTACGAGGACAGCGCGGCGGCTCTTGCCTCGGCGACGTGGGGAGATACACTATCGCTTTCCGACGTCGCTGCAGCAAACGTTATCTTTTGGGCGAAAGCGTCCAGTTCCAGCACCGAAACGCCGCAGAAGGACGCAAGCGTCACAATCAACGCTACGGGCAAAGTCGTCGTGGCCTGACAGGAGGGATTTCCATGTCGTTTATGTATATCAATCCGGGAACGGCAGATTTGCTTGATGTGGCGGGAGGCACAACCGTTGAAGGAGGTAAA
>JAEERZ010000004.1 GCA_016286075.1 Selenomonadaceae bacterium | reverse complement strand
GAGATAGAATGTGTTCGTCAGTGTGCGGGCAAGATTGATCGCGCGGTCGACGATGGCGAGGCGCGCCGTGTTGACCGGAGCGTTGCCGTCCTCGAGGGAGATCGAGCAGGGCATGCCGCCGACGACATAATGCGGATGCGGGTTCTTGCCGCCGAATACGACGTGGGGCGTGACGAGCTCACGCTGCTTGTCGAGCATTTCCAGGTAATGCGCCACCGCCATCAAGTGAACCTCGGGCGGCAGCAGCTGATAGTCGGGATGGTCCCACCACTGGGCGGCGAAAATGCCCAGCTGACCGCTGGAAACAATCGCCTGCACCTTGTCCTTGATCGCCTTGAAATAGGCGGGCGTAGCCTCCGGGAACTCTTTCGGATACGCCTCGGTGTCCGAGGTATCGGGCGCGCGGAAGGGGAGCTGATAGGTGTTCAGCACCGTATTTTGCAGATTTGCCGTCGCCGCGGGGTCGGCCTTCAGCGCTTCGACGGGGCTGACCCAGTCAAGGGCGTGCAGATGATAGAAATGGACGATATGATCCTGCACCGTCAGCGATGCCGCCATGATGTTTCGGATATAATTTGCGTTCTTCGGGATCTTGATGCCAAGGGCGTCCTCGACGGCGCGTACCGACGCCAGTGCGTGGGCCGTCGTGCAGACGCCGCAGATGCGCTGGATATACGCCCAAGCATCCCGCGGGTCGCGCCCGTTCATGATGAGCTCCAGACCGCGCCAGGCCGTGCCGCTGGAAAGCGCGTCCGTGACCTTGCCGCTGCCTTCGTCCACCGTCATTTCCACGCGCAGGTGTCCTTCGATGCGCGTGACCGGATCGATCGTTACGTGTTTCATTTATGCGCTCCTCCCTCTGCTTCGGCTTCTTTGGCCTCGCGCTTCTGCTTCTGGATGACGCTCATCGCGCCGTGGAGGGCGACGCCCGCCGTCGAGGCGATAGCGAGGCCCGCGCCGATGGTGTCCACGTCGCCCAGCGGCCCGTATTTCGGCAGACGCTCCGAGAAGGATGCGCCGGAATCCCAGAAATTGTTGTTCGCGCAGCCGATGCAGGCCGCGCCCGACTGGATAGGATAGCTCATGCCCTGATACCAGCGAAGGTTGCCGCAGGAGGCATAAGTCTCCGGTCCGCGGCAGCCGAGACGATACAGACACCAGCCCGCTTTCGCGCCCGCGTCGTCATAGCGGTCCGCGAACATGCCCGCGTCGAAGAACGGGCGGCGGTAGCAGGTATCGTGAATGCGGTTGCCGAAGAATTGTTTCGGGCGGTTTTCGCTGTCGAGAGGCGGCAGCTTGCCAAAGAGAGCGAGGTGCATGACCACGCCTGTCATAACCTCGGGAATCGGCGGGCAGCCCGGCACGTTCACGAGGGGCTTCATGCCGACGTAATGGCCGACGCCGCTGGAGCCGGTCGGGTTCGGCTTCGCGCCCTGTATGCCGCCCGACACCGCGCAGGTGCCATAGGCGATGATCGCCATCGCGCCTTTGGCGACGCGCTGGAACGTATCGACGAAGGGCTTGCCGCCGGACATGCAGTAAACGCCGTTGTCCGTGGTCGAGACCGCGCCTTCCACCGCTAAGATGTAATTGCCCGAGTATTTCTTGATCGTTTCCTCCAAATGATGCTCGAACGGCTCGCCGCAGGCCGCGCTCAAAAGATGGTCGTATTCGAGCGCGATGCTCGTCAGCACAAGGTCGGACGCCAGCGGCGACGCCGAGCGGATAAACGCCTCGTCGCAGCCCGTGCATTCATGGCCGTGCAGCCAAATCACGACCGGCAGAGGCTTCTTTTCCGCCGCCTCCACCACTTTCGAGACCATGTCTGTCGAAAGCCCCATCAGGCTCGTCAGCGCGACGCACCCCTTGATGAAGCTGCGGCGGCTTAATCCCCGCCGGAGGTAGGCTTCCCATAAGCTTTCCCGTTTTTCCACAGCGCTTCCCCCTTGTGCTATGTCGTTTGGATTCTTCGGCTTACATAGATAATTTTAATACGAAACCGCCGAAACGTAAAACAATACTTATTTCTTATTTTGACATAGATGCGAAAAATCCTCCTTTTGAATTCATCTTTTTTGAAGTATTCAGGAAAAGATTGAAAAAACGGAACATACTTTATATAATGGAAAAAACGACGGCACGGAGGAACAGATGGAAAAGGGCGAAGATTTTTTCCTGCGGGACAATCAGGCAATCGAACAAAACGACGCGCTTTCGGAGAAAAGCAAGCGGCGGCTGAACCGCTCGAAGGCGGAGAACACGGTCAAGGCATACGGCGCCGACTGGCGCGATTTCCTCGACTGGTGCGCGGCGCATGAGAAGGCGCCGCTGCCTGCCGAGCCGGAGACAATCGTGAACTATGTCAGCGACCTTGCGGACAATGCGAAGGCGAACACCGTCGCGCGCCGCGTGACCGCGATTTCGGAAAACCATATCGCGGCGGGCTACGACGGGGAAAAGAACCCCGCCAAGAACGGCGTCGTGCGCGCCGCGGTAGCGTCCATTCGGCGCGAGAAGGGGACGTTTCAGCAGGGCAAGTCGCCGATTCTTTTGGAGACGCTGCCGCTCCTTGCGGACTGCTTTCAGGGCGACAGCCTGCCGACGCTTCGCGACCGGGCGCTGATCCTCTTGGGCTTCGCCGGCGCGTTTCGTCGCTCGGAGCTCGTCGCCGTGCAGGTGGAGAATTTGACGTTTTCCCCGCAGGGGCTCGTCGTGTTCATTCCGAGGGCGAAAGGCGACCAGACCGGCAAAGGCAGCAGCGTCGCGATTCCCTATGCGCCCGACGCGACCATTTGCGCCGCCCGCGCCGTGCGGGACTGGATCAGCCGCGCGGGACTGAGGACAGGGCCGCTGTTCCGAGCCTTCAAGCGAAACGGAGAACTTCGCGACGCGCCGCTTTCCGATAAATCCGTCGCGCTGATCGTGAAAAAATACGCGCGCATGGCGGGTTTCGACGAAGCGCAGTTTGCAGGCCACAGCCTGCGCCGGGGCTTCGCCACCAGCGCCGCCCAGCACGACATCGGCGTCCTCGATATCATGCGCCAGACGAGGCACAAATCCGAAAAAATGGTGCATCGGTACATCGAGCAGGGGACGCTGTTCAAGGATAATCCGCTGGGAAAGATGTATCGGGACTGACAAAAAACATCCCGTCGGGAGCGAAATTGCTTCCCGGCGGGATGTTTGTTTTGCAGTTTCTTTATGCGAAGTTTAACATATCAAGGAGATTTTGCGCCGGCTCCATTTTGACTTTTTCCGAGGTCGGCGCGTCCGGGGGCGCGGCGGCGTTGGAGACGGGGACGAGGCGCGGCTTCTTGCGGTATTGCTCGACAATCTTGCCGTTTTCCGTCGTCGTGACGAGGATCGTGCCGTCGCCCATGACGCGCCTGATCGTTTCCGGTGTTTCGACGGAAGGGCGGAGAGTGCCGCGTTCCTCCGCGTCGCGGCGCAGCGTGTCAATTTCCTCGATATCTTCCCGCTCTTTCTCCATGCGCTCCAAGTCGTCCTTGATGGAAGCCATCTTTCCTGCGAGGATTTCCGCGTAGGTCTTCGCGACGTCGCTCTTCTTTTCCTGACGCGCGGAACGGGGAGTCGTCTCGGAAAAGGCTGAGGCGCCGGAGCTTATATTTTGCGTCCATAAGTTGTTATCGGTCATGGTCATTCCCTCTCTTTCGATACATGCTTCCATTTATATATCGAATCATTTCCGGGAAAAGTTAATAGGGATTTTTGGCGGAAAAAATGCGCCCGGCTCATGGAGCGGGGCGCGCTTTTGTCATTTCTGTGAGTTCCGCGTATTTTTCCGGCGCGAGGCGGCGGATTTCCTCTTCGCTTTTGCCGAAGGCCCAGCCTACGCCGACGCCGCCGTGGGCGTTGTCGCAGCTTGACGTCCAGCCGCCTCGATACGTTACGAAGAACCGCCCGTCGTCCAGCGCGACGTCGTTCTTCGTGTCTTCGGCGAAGCGCAGGCAGATTTTCGTGTATTCCTCGACGGTCAACGAATCATCTCCTTTTTGCACTTTGGCAGACGTCAAATTTCTGTGGTAGGAAAGTAAGAAAGTTGGAAAGTAGGAAAGTTGGATTTTCCTACTCCAAAAATTTCAGAACCATTTTAGAAGCGGAAATCCCTCATGCCGTCGTGAAGTTCTTTCAGGTATTCCGCCGCTTTCGCGCGGACGGCCGGGCTGGGGATTTCTTCCATCTGCGCCTTGATGACGGCCTCGCCCTTTTTCTGGGTTTCCTCGCTGGCGTAGTCTTCGAGGTATTCCTTCAGCGTCATCAGCGCGTTGGGCAGGCAGCAGTTCTTGATCTGCCCGCTCTTGCAGAGCGCCATGAAGCGGTCGCCGGTGCGCCCGGCGCGGTAGCAGGCCGTGCAGAAGCTCGGCACATAGCCGAGATCCAGCAGCCACTGGACGACCTCGTCCAGCGTCCGGGAGTCGTTCACGTCGAACTGGGCGGAGTTCTCCTCCGGCTTCTCCTTTTTCTCGTAGCCGCCGACGCTGGTGGAGGATGCGCCGGAAATCTGCGAGATGCCGAGATCGAGGACGCGCTTGCGGCTTTCCTCGGATTCCCGCGTCGAAACGATCATGCCCGTGTACGGCACGGCGATACGAATCACCGCGACGAGCTTCGCGAAGGTGTCGTCGTCGATGGCGTTGGAGAACGTGGAAGGGTCGATGTCGTCGGCGGGGCGGATGCGGGGCACGCTGATGGTGTGCGGCCCGACGCCGTGCACCGCCTCTAAATGCTCGGCGTGCATCAGCAGCCCGACGAAATCATAGCGGTAGAGATTCAGCCCGAAGAGCACGCCGCAGCCCACGTCGTCGATGCCGCCCTCCATGGCGCGGTCCATGGCCTCGGTGTGCCAAGCGTAGTCGTGCTTCGGCCCCGCCGGGTGAAGCTTTTCATAGTTTTCCTTGTGGTACGTTTCCTGAAAGAGGATATAAGTACCGATGCCCGCTTCCTTCAGGCGACGGTAGTTCTCCACCGTCGTCGCGGCGATATTGACGTTCACGCGGCGAATCGCGCCGTTTTTGTGCTTGATGGAGTAAATCGTCTTGATGCTCTCCAGCACGTATTCGATCGGATTGTTCACCGGGTCTTCGCCGGTCTCCAATGCAAGCCGCTTGTGCCCCATGTCCTGCAGCGCGATGACTTCGCGGCGGATTTCCTCCTGGGTCAGCTTCTTGCGGCGAATGTTCTTGTTCTTCGCATGGTACGGGCAATAGACGCAGCTGTTGATGCAGTAATTCGACAGATACAGCGGCGCGAACAGCACGATGCGCTGTCCGTAGAGCTCTTCTTTGATTTTCTTCGCCAGCGAGAACATTTTCTCGTTGAGGTCGGGCAAATCGCAGGCCAGCAGCACCGCCGCCTCGCGGTGCGTCAGCCCTTTGCAGTCCACGGCCCGGTCCAGCAGTCCTTCAATCAGGGCGCGGTTCGACTTGTTTTCCTCGGCGTAGGCGAGGGAGTCCATGATTTCGCCGTGATGAATGAATTCCTCGGCGTGCGGGGATTTCGGATCGTATTTCAAGTTTTCCATGATATCACTCCTCATCGTCAGCGGTCTTCGTATAGACCGTCTTCGTGCTGACGTCTTTCAGCGCGCCGAGCTTGCCCGAAAGCGCGCTGACCACGTCCGCCGGAGCGTCCAATACGACGCTGATGACGGAAATGCCGCGCTTCTTGTAGGGCACGCCCATACGCCCGATGATGTAGTCGCCGTACTCGTGCAGGAGCGCGTTCATCTTCTCCGCCGCGGAACGGTTGCTGACGATGATGCCGATCAAGGCTACTCTGTTTTCCATAATGAATCCCCCCGTAATATCATTGCGTGAAAAAATAAAAACCCCCCGCAAGGCGTCGCAGGGAGTTCCTTCGTTTGCATTTTTCCCGCGCTCGGCGTCAGAAAGAATCTGTGCGGAACAGATTCGGGCCTTCCGCCTTGCTTTGGGGTATTATAGCATGGAAAGGGGGACAAGGCAACCGGAATCGTTGCAGAAATAAGTCGGTGCGGAACCAGCCGGAGCTGCATGATTTATCCCAACAGCGGCTGGTCGAAGGCAAACAGCGTTTCGTTGACGGCGAAGACGTCGTATTTGCGGTTCTCGATGAAATACTCGACGATGACGTCGGCTTTGCTGCTGTGGGAGAGGGCGTAGCCCGCGCGGCCGATGAAGTCCTTCGTCTCGTCGAGGTTCAGCTCCAGCGCCACGGCGAAAGCCAGCGCGGCGGCTTTGCTGGGCTGGAATTGGGGATTGTTGCGAATCTTGGCGAAGTGCTTGCGGTCCACGTTGGCGCATTTGTAAATCTCCGAATCGGTTTTGCCCTTGGCCTCGATGAGCCGCAGGAGCGCTTCGGAGAAGGATTCTCTTATTTTACCCGGCGGTTTGGCAGGAGCGTTTTTTCTGCCCTTTTCCGGCGATGCTTCGACATACCGCTCGTCGAGGTATTTTTTCACTGCGGCGAAGCGTTTGTCGGAGATTGTGAAGGATTTCTGGTCGAAAATGACCAAATAAACGTCGAGGTCGTGGGCCTGCAAGAATTTTCGGATGGTCTTTGTCGCCGTTTCCATGGCGATGGCGGGCGGGCAGCGGAATATGCCCGCCGAGATCAGCGGGAAGGCGATGGAGGTGCAGCGGCGCTCCACGGCGAGACGCAGGGATTTTTCGTAGCAGCTGGAGAGGAGGGCTTTCTCGTCGTGTTTTCCGTCCCGCCAGACGGGTCCGACGGTGTGGACGACGTAGCGCGCGGGCAGGAAGAAGGCGGAGGTGATGGCCGCGTCGCCTGTGGCGATGTCGCCGATTTCCTCCCGGGCGCGCAAAAGCCCCGGTCCCGCCGCTACATGAATGGCGCGGTCTACGCCGCCGCCCACGAGGGCGTGCGGATTCGCGGAGTTGACGATGACGTCCGCTTTGATTTTCGTGATGTCGTTTTTGACGAGGTAGAGGGGCATAGCGTACAGTCCTCCTTAATTGGTTTTTTGATTCAATTTCCATTGACGACGATATTATGCAGATTTATAATTATCTTTGGAAAAATTCAATTTGCATTTTGTATGCAATGCATCCATAAAATTGTGAATTAGGCTGAGCTGCAGCGTGTTTCAGGAGGGTTTCAGGCCATGAAACAATATCAGTTTACCTTTCAGGATGACAAGACCCTTGAAAAAGAACTGCGAAAACTACGGCAATGGGTCAAAAGCAGCCTCTGTTCCAATGTGATGATTCAGTTTTTTACTGAAATCGTGGATCAAAGCCGGGTCGAGCATGTATGCGAGACCATTGGGCGGATGATGCCGGATGCTCTTTACGCAGGCTGCTCGACGAATGGGAATATCGTGAGCGGGGAGTTTTCAAGCGGGTCGATCGTGGTTGTCTGCACGATGTTTGAATACCCGTCCACAAAAGTGGAATTGCTGCAATATCCGATGACGCAGGATACGCAGGACAGCGTTGCCGAAAAACTCGCGGGCGAGGTTGAGAAACGGCCGTGGGTCAAGGCGGTGGAGATGCTTGTCACGATTCGCGGCATGTCGATGACGACGCTTTGCGACGGACTTGTCCGTGTCCGGCCGGAGGTACAGATTTTTGGAGGCGGGGCTTTCTGCGAGGTCCTGGGAAACACTGACGCCTGCGTTTTTTCCAAAACAGGAGGATATACGGAGAACGGCGTCGTGTTTATCCTTTTCGGCGGCGACGATTTCCATGCCGAGAGCTCCTACGTCACCGGCTGGAAACCGCTTGGCTCCTTCATGGACGTCACTATGGCGGAAGGATGCGATCTCAAGGAATTGAATCATCGTCCGGCGTATGAAACGTATTATAAGTACCTGCATATTCGCGACGACGAATATTTTTTCAACAATACGCTGGAATTTCCTTTCTTTTACCGACAGAACGGGATCGACATCATGCGCGCCCCGGTCTCAAGCAATCTGGACGGTTCGCTGACTATGACTTCGGATATAAGAGAGGGCGTACAGGTGAGGCTTGCCTATGGCGATCCGTGGACGATTCTGGATTCCGTATGGAAAGAGGGAAACAGATTCCTAAAATTTGCGCCGGAGTGCATCTTCGTCTTTTCCTGTGCGGCGCGCCGTACGTTTTGGGGTAATAGCGAGGTGGGAAAAGAAACCGAGCCATATCAGATGATTGCCCCCACTTCCGGTTTTTATACCTCCGGGGAGTTCCTGCGGACGAACGGTCATGTCAATCAGCACAATGTGACGCAGGTGATTGCCGCCATGCGGGAAGGCGAGGCGAAAGAGAATTCCGCTGTGGAATTCCACAAGGCGGAACGTGATATCGAGGGCAAGGTTTCCATGATCAACCGGCTGGCCACATTCATCACAGCCACCACGGAAGAACTGCAAGAGGCGAACCGAAAGCTCAGGGAACTGGCTGTCACTGACGGGATGACCGGGGTCGGCAACAAGACCGCTTATCTGGAAAAAATCGATTCCCTCAATAAGGCGATTGGTATGGGGACGGCTTCTTTCACTGTTTTCATGTTCGATCTGAACAGGCTGAAAGAGATCAACGACGAATACGGACACGAGTGCGGCGACCTCGCGATTGCCGATACGGCGGCCATGCTGAAAACCGTGTTCGGAAAAGATAATCTCTACCGGATCGGCGGCGACGAGTTTATTGCTATCATGGACGCAATGCAGCAGACCGATATAGAGCGGTATTTCCAGGATTTTGACAAAGCGATGGCGTCGAATATCCATGCGGACAAGCCCTACAAAGAGCTGCTGTCCGTTTCAAAAGGAGCCGCCGTTTTCCGTCCCGGAGAGGATAAGGAGTATCGGGAAGTCTTCGGCCGGGCGGATCAGGCCATGTATCAGGAAAAGGCTACCTATTATACGAAGCATGACCGCCGGAAACACAGAACCTGACTTTTACTCCGTCCATTTATCCGTGAAGGCGAATACTTTCGGGAAGTAGTTTTTCGCCTGATAGAGCGCGCCGTGACCGATTTTCTCTATGACCAGCTTCTCTTTTGCGGGAGATGGGGAGGCGTCGTAAAGCGTCTGCATCATAGTGAAGGGGACGAGGCGGTCGGCTGTGCCGTGAATGAAGAGGATGGGCAGGCGGGAGTGCCGGAGGGCTTCGACGGGCGCCGCCTTTCGGAAGGAGAAGCCTGCGCGATGCTCGCAGACGAGGTCGGCGGCGTCGAGCAGCGGATAGGCGGGCAGGGAAAGCAGCTTGTCAAGCTCGATGGCGAAAAGATCATAGATATTTGCGTAGCCGCTGTCTTCTACGACGGCGGCTACGTTTGTCGGGAGCCTGTTTTCGCCCGCCGCGAGCATGACCGCCGCCGCGCCCATGGAAACGCCGTGGAGTACGATGCGCGCTTCGGGATCGGCGGATACGATGCGCCGCGCCCAGTCGGCGGCGTCGCGGGCCTCCAGCGCGCCCATGGTGGTATAGACGCCATCGCTGGAGCCCGACGCACGGAGGTCCGGCGTCACGACATGATAGCCGTGGGCGAGGTACGCGGTCGCGTAGCTCCAAACATGTGCCTGCGTCAGGCCGTAGCCGTGGAGTATCAGCACCCAGCGGCGGCTGTCCTGCTCGGGCTCGAAATGCGTCGCCCGGAGGGTGAGGCCGTCGAAGGAGCGGAGCGTCCAGCTTTCCGCGTCGAAGTTCGGCTTCGGCGCCGGGCGGATGGCCCTGCCGTTGCCCTCGATGGCGCTGCGGAATATGGCGGGAGGCGCGTCGGGATTGTCGCTGGTTCCGCGTTTCAGCGCAAGGTCGATAAAGAAGCATCCCGCGAGATAAGCGGCGCCCGCGCAGAGAGCAGCCGCCGTGAAGAGCGCGGTGAAAATCGCCGTCGAAAGGACGGCGAGCCAGGTTTTTTTCAAATCAGTCATCTGCTTTCAAAAAGGAACCGCGCCCGTGTCCGCAACAAGGGCGCGGTTTTGTTTTATTGGTTTTTCTGCCGCCGTTTCTGTATCAGAATGGACAGCCCGAAAATGGCGAGGCCGCCGAGGTCGGTGACGGCGCCGGGAATGATCATCAGCAGGCCGCCGCCGAAAAGCACGACGCGCTCCAGCATGTTCATGTCCGTGACCAGGTGGCCGATCAGCGACGACGAAAGAGCGATCATGCCGACCATCGCGGTGATGAGGGTTTGCACGAGCGCCAGCGGCGTCGCGTCGATCATCAAAATGACCGGGGACAGGACAAAGATATAGGGAATGATGAACGCGGCAATCGCCAGCTTCGAGGCGTTGACGCCGGTTTTCAGCGCGTTGCCGCCGCTGATGGCCGCGCCCGCGTAAGCGGCGAGCGCAACGGGGGGCGTCACGTCGGCGATGATGCCGAAGTAAAAGACGAACATGTGGGCCGCCAGTACCGGGATTCCCATTTGCACGAGGGCAGGGGAGGCGATGGTCGAGGTGATGACGTAGTTCGCCGTGGTGGGAACGCCCATGCCCAGCAGCAGAGCCGTTATCATGGTAAAGAACATGGTCGGGAGCAACAGGCCGCCCGCGAAGGAGAGCAGCGCGGAGGCAAGCTTCAGGCCGACGCCGGTTTTCGTGACGACGCCGATGATGATGCCCGCCGAGGCGCAGGCCACCAACACGCCTAAAACGGATTTCGCGCCTTTTTCCAGTCCGATGACGACGTCGATGGGTTTCATGCGCGTGGATTTCCGCAGGCTGGACGCCAAGATGGAAAGCACGATGGCGAACAGCGCCGCGCGCATCGGCGTGTAGCCGGATACGAGCAGGTAAACGATGACAACCAGCGGCAGCGCCAAATGACCGCGCTCCCGGAAAATGTCCCAAGCGTTGGGCAGTTCCTCACGGGGCATTCCTTTCAGGTTCTTGCGCTTCGCCTCGAAATGGACGCCGAGCCAGACGCCGGTGAAATAAAGCGCGGCGGGAATGACTGCGGCTTTTACGATCTCCACATAGGGGACGCCGACGAACTCCGCCATGAGGAAGGCCGCCGCGCCCATGACCGGGGGCATCAGCTGACCGCCGGTGGAGGCCGCCGCTTCCACGGCGCCCGCAAATTCCTTGTCGTAGCCGAGCTTCTTCATCATCGGAATCGTGAAGCTGCCCGTGCCCGCCACGTTCGCGACGGAGCTGCCGGAGACGGTGCCCATGAGGCCGCTGGAAAGCACGGCCACTTTCGCCGGACCGCCGCTGGCCCAGCCCGCGATCGCGTTCGCCAGGTCGATGAAGAATTTTCCGAGGCCGGTGGATTCAAGATATGCGCCGAACAGGATGAAAAGGAAGATGAACGTCGAGGAGACGCCTAAAGGGATGCCGAAAATGCCTTCGGTGGTGTAGAAGAGATGACCTACGAGCTGCTGCGGCGTCAGGCCGCGATGGGCGAGCATGCTGGGCATCTCAGGGCCGAGAAAGGCGTAAGTGAGGAACAGCAGCACGACGCAGACCATCGGGATGCCGACGACGCGGCGCGTGGCCTCGATGACCAGCAGCACGCCGACGAGCCCCACGAAAAAGTCCGTGTCCGTCACCGTTCCGGCGCGCAGCACCAGCTCCTTGTATTCGATGACCAGATAGGCGGGAGCCGCCGCGCCTAAGAATGCCAGCACATAGTCGATAATGTGCAGCCCTTTCCCCTGACGATTGGGGAAGGTGGGGTACAGCAAGAACACCAGCGCAAGGCCGAATCCCAAATGTATGGCCCGCTGGAGCTGGGCGTCAAGCACGCCGAAAACCGCCGTGTAGAGCTGGAATACTGAAAAGACGATAGCCAGCGCGGAAACGAATTTCGCCATGAAGCCGGTATGCTCGAAGGCGTTCGATTCTTTGTCGTACTTTTTCAGCGCGTCCTCCGCTAATTGTTGATGCTTATTGTCGGTCGTCATAAATATTCAGCCCTTTCAGGGTAGTTCATATCGGTTCAACCAGAGCCGCCAGCGCGGCAGGATTTTCACGAAAATCAAGCTGCCGACGGGGACGCGGTCGGAGAGGCGTATTTCTTCGTCGGGCAGGAAAATGGTCAGGTCGGTGGCAAGCCCCGGACGGAACTGGATTTCCGGTAAGGGGCGGTTCATGCCGTCCATGACGAAAGCGTCGCCCTCGCGCCGAAAGGAACCGTCTGTCGGCAGGAAGGGGAGCCCTACGCCGAAGGACCGGTAGCGCGTCCGAAGCAGTACAAAGCCGTCCCGCGCGTCGTTTACGGCGAAGAATTCTTCCACCGGCGTTTTTTGCACCGAGTGAATGAAGCGCGTCGAGAATTCCGTGCCCGCGTCGGCGGGGCAGGAGGCCAAGAGGCCGTCTTCCGCGATCACGGCAAGACGGGGACGCGTCGCCGTCCACAGGAATGCAAGAGCGATTACGGCGACAAGCAAGAAGAAACGGGCGTTGAAAAACGCCCGTCTTTTTCCTGCCGCTGTTGCTTTGCGTCTCATTTCTTGAGGAACTGCTCCGCGCCGCCGTTCATCTTGACGGACATGCCGTTCATCGCGCCTTCCTTCGTAATCAGCTTGCCGACGGAGTGCGCGGATTTGAGGCGATCAAGGTTCGTGAAGAGGGCTTTTGCGATTTCGCCGCCCAATGCGTCGTCCATCTTATCCGTGGTGACGAGCATCGCCATAACGGATACTGCGGAAACGTCCTGGTCAAAGCCTGCGTAAGTGCCTGCGGGAATTTTCGTCTTCGTGTAGAACGGATATTTCGCGATCAGTCTGTCAGCCGTGGCGGAGTCCACCGGAATCAGGCGGACTTTGCGCTGGGAGGCGATATCCTGAATCGCAGCCGTCGGATAGCCGGCCGTGACGAAAGCCACGTCCACGTTTCCGTCCTTCAGCGCGCTCGCGGCTTCACCGAAGGAGAGGTACTGCACCGTGATATCGGCATAGGCCACGCCATAGGCTTCCATAATCTGACGGGCGTTCGCTTCGGTGCCGCTGCCTGCCGCGCCGACCGCTACGCGCCGGCCGCGGAAGTCGGCCACCGTCTCGATGCCGCTGTCCTGCAGGGTAACAATCTGGCAGGTCTCGGGATACAGCGTCGCGATACCGCGCAGGTTGTCCATCTTCTTATCCTTGAACATCTCGGTGCCGTTGGATGCGTAATAGGTGAGGTCGTTCTGCACGATGGCGAGATCGACGGAGCCGTCTTTCAGCATATTGATGTTCGCTACCGAAGCGCCAGTGGACTGCGCGCTGGCGTTCATGCCGGGGATGGACTTGTTCAGGATTTCAGCCATCGCGCCGCCGATCGGGTAATAGGTGCCCGCCGTGCCGCCCGTGGCGATGTTGAGAAATTTCTTGGCGTCGCTCTTCTTCTCGCCGCCGCCACCGCCGCCGCAGCCGACCAAGGCTGCCGTCGCGATCATCAGGAGCGCGCAGAGCAGAGCGATTTTTCCGAAGCCTGTCTTTTTCATAATAATTCCTCCTACATAAAGCTTCCGTAAACTCTGTATGTGATTATAGCACAGGAATATAAAAATGTGAATAGTAAGTATATCAAAAAAGCTATGGGAAAAAATATTCGTTTATTTCGAGAGCATCGAAATTTTTGAAGTAGGAAAGTAAGAAAGTAGGAAAGTTGGAAATTCCTACCGCAGAAATTTGCACCTATAAAAATTTGGCCTTCCCCGAACAAGGGAAGGCCAAGGAAATGCTGAATGATTCAAATTTGTGTCCTTTACCAGGCAAGGCGTCACCAGCCGCTGGACGAGCCGCCGCCGCCGGAGCTTCCGCCGCCGAAACCGCCGCCGCCTCCACCGCCGCCGCTGCTCCAGCCACCGCCGCCGGAATATCCGCCGCCCCCGCCGCCTCCGCCGCCGAAGTGGATGAAATCGGTCAGATCGACGGCGCCGGAAGTCAGAAGGAAC
The DNA here is from genome assembly GCA_016286075.1 of Selenomonadaceae bacterium. GTDB lineage: Bacteria > Bacillota > Negativicutes > Selenomonadales > Selenomonadaceae > RUG12372. The sequence continues at coordinate 13,172 of JAEERZ010000004.1, read as the reverse complement.
AGCAAAAGCGCGAACAGCATAAAGACCAGGCGAAGCATTTGCCAGAGGCACCAGAAAAGCGCGCCGATCAGCAGGAGGCCGATGGGGATGCCGAGCAAAATCTCCGGCCATGACCAGTCTTCGTCGTCATCCACGGAAGAAGATGGTTTGGGGCTTGTTGCAACGGCTGCCGCGCCGACGCTTTCCGGCGGAGCCATGTTCTCCGCCTCGTAGGCCTTTTGCGTCAGCTTGCCGTAAGCGGCGAGAATCGCGGGCGAATATTTGCCGGCGCGAAAGTCCGCTTTCATGCCGTCCAGCACCGAGCCGGCATAGCCGTCGGTAATCGCGCCCTCGAGGCCGTAACCGACTTCGATGCGGAATTTCCTGTCTTCTTTCGCAATCAGGAGCAGCACGCCGTTGTTTTTCTTCTTGTCGCCGATGCCCCATTTGCGGAACAGTCGGTTCGCGTAGTCTTCAATGGAGTCAGGCCCAAGGGAATTCATCGTCACCACGACGACCTGAGCCTTCGTCGTCTGGTCGAGCTCGCGGCCCATGGCGAGGATTTTCTGCCGGTCCTCGGCCTCCAACATGCCCGCGTCGTCCACGACATAGATGTCCTGCGTCGGCGGGGGCAAAACCGCCGTCTCCGCAAAGCACAAGCCGGACAAAACGAGCAAACAGGAGAACAAACATATTAAAAATGAAGAAGCCTTTTTAACTCCACTCTTCACTCTCAACACTCCACTCTTAAGGAAACACTGAATAAGTCGATTTATGTACCTGTCGAGGGATTTTTTCGTCAGGCAAGGAAGATAGCGCGAAAGCGTAGCATCGCTACGTCGAACGCCATCTGACGCAGCATGACGGAAAAAGACCCGGCAGGGGCGTGGAGGGACTTGTTCAGTGTTTCCTTTTAATTACCATCCGCCGGACGAGCCGCCTCCTCCCGAGCTTCCGCCGCCGGAACCTCTGCCGGACGAGCCGCCGCTGCCGCCGCCGTAAATCAAACCTTTCAGCAGTCCCCTCCAGCCGTTGGAGAAAACGTCAATCCAAGGGCCGAAGAAGCTGCCGCCCACCAAGTCGTCCCGCCAATCGACAAAGCCGGAGGTCAGGAGGTACAGACTCCACCAGGCCGTAAGGAGAATCAGATTGGCGATCGTGCAGGCGATTAACCGGAACAAAATCAAGACAAGGACGACGCCCGCGATGAAGACGAGGTACGCCAGGACGTCCAGCAACGTGTCTTCCATAAGTCCCGCTCGTTCTAAAATTCAACCTTTGGCACGGTATGGGCCGCTTCCTCTGCCGCGAATTGCTTCATTGGCGTATAGCCCAGCATGCCCGCGAACAGATTGCCGGGGAAGGTCTCGATTTTCACGTTGTATCGCTTGATAGCCTCGTTGTAATCCCGCCTTGCCACGGAGATACGGTTTTCCGTTCCTGCGATCTCGCGCATCAGCTCCGTGAAATGGGCGTCCGCTTTCAGATTCGGGTAATTTTCCGCGACGGCAATCAGTCGTCCCAGAGCGCCGGAAAGCTGGTCGTTGGCCGCGGCCATTTCTTCCGGCGTTTTCGCGCCCATGACCCGCGTGCGCGCGTCGGTGACTTCCTTCAGCACGTTTTCTTCATATTTCATATAACCTTTGACCGTGGAAACGAGATTCGGGATCAGGTCGGCCCGCCGCTGGATTTGGTTCTCCACCTGTCCGTACTGCGCGCCCACTTCGATGTACGCGGTCTTCAGCGAATTGTAGGTGCCGATGCACGATCCGCCGATCAAGAGCAGAACGCCTAAAATAACGCCTAAAATATGCATGGTTTAGTCCTCCGTTTCGTTGCATGGATATTCTATCCATAATAATAGCGAAATGAATCGCCGCGCGCAAGACCGCGGGGACATTTTACCCATAAGAAAGCTCCGCAATTTGCGGAGCTTTTCGCACGGCAGCAATATTTTATCAATAACCTTCCTATTTTGAAGAGTCCGCCTTTTCCGTTCGCGCCATAATTTCCTCGCGGTGTTCCTGCTCGTAGTCGAGAATCGCCCGATAGAAAATTCCTTCGCGGCTCTGTTCCGTGAGGTCTTCGATGACGACTTCCCGTTCCGGTTCCGAATGTTCCAACGCCGAAAGCTTCGAATCCAGCAGATCTACCGTATTCACCACCACGACGCCGCGGTCGAGATAAAACGTCAGGAAATTTCCCTCGCCAGCCAGGTCCGACAGTTCGTCGGTCGACTCCATGCGCCATCTGCGTTTTGTGAGTATATCGTCGATCTGTATATCGTCGTAGGTCTTGATGACGGGAACCAGCAGCGTGTCGGAGGAGATCTGTCCTTCTTCGTCCTTGGCGTAACGCATTTCTTCCTTGTTGAAAAAGTAGTTCATGCGCTCCGAGGACTGTACCCACTGATAGATGGTTTCGGGAACTTTAGGTTCTGCGGCGGCCGCCGTCCCGGAAATGCTCAAAGCAAGCAGCGGCGCCAAAACATAGATCCAGCGGGAAAAACGTTTTCGTCTCTTTGCGATGTTCATAAAACTCCCCCTTTGTTCGTCCTTAAATCATTGCGGCGTTTTCGTCAGCAGCTTCAATATTGTCTTGTAATCAAACCGTGCTGCCGCCGCCTTCAGCTTTCCGTAAAGCTCTTTGTGCGCCTGCGGGATTCGGTACGCCCCGATCTCGGCAACAAGTTCTTCCAGACGGTCGTCGTCCATTTTCTCCGCCGCCGAACGGATTTCCTTAAAGAGCCATTCCATCAGCTTCGTGTCCGCTTCCGGCTTTCCCTCGTCCGTTTCTTTTTCCGTGAAGACCTTCGAGAGCGGCGCCGCGAAGCTGCGGTATTTCGCCATGAACGCTTCGTGATGGGCGCGGATATAGTCGATGTCTCCCGCCTTGCCCGCGTTTTCGAGAAGCTGGGCCTCCTCGCCGAAAGTCGTCGCTCCGATCAGCCGCGCCGAGCTTTTCAGCGCGTGGACCTTGATTGTATAGTCCTTCCAGTTCTCCGCCCTATAATAGCCTTCGATCTCGTCCGGCGTTTCGTCCAGCGACACATAGAAGATTTTGAGCAGCGGCAGATAGGTCTCCGGGCTGCCGCTGTTCTTTATGCCGCGGGGAAGGTCGATCCAGTCCTGTCCACGGAGCGGCGCCAGCGTTTCGGGAATCTCGATTTCCTGCGCTCCCGCGTTGTCCGCTTCCGTATCGTCGGCCGCCTGGATTTTTTCCTTCGGCAGATAGGCCAGCAGCGTTTCCTCCAGCTTCCCGGAGTCGATGGGTTTCGTCAGGTAGTCGTCGAAGCCCGCCTCGATGTATTGCTCCCGCGCGCCGGTGATGGCGTTGGCGGTTAGGCAGACGGCGGGAGTATCAATGTTGGGCCCGCCCGCTTGCGCCCGCAGTTCATGGAGCGTTTCGATGCCGTCCTTTTTTGGCATCATGTGGTCGAGGAAAATGACGTCGTATTTCTTGTTCTGCGCCATCAACAGCCCTTCGTCCCCGTCGCCGGCCGTCTCGATTTTGATCCGGGTCTGCTTCAGGAGGCTCTTGAATACCATCAGATTCATCGGGTTGTCGTCTGCCACGAGGACCAGCGCCTCCGGCGCCGTGAATTTCTCATGGTATTTCTGGCGGCTTTGTATCATGGCGTGATAGGACGCTTCGTAGTCGCCCAGCGGCTCCCATTTGACCACTTTCTGCACCAGGCGGAAATAGAATGTCGAGCCGAGGCCGTAAGTGCTTTCCACTTGCAGGGAGGACCCCATCAGGCCCAGCAGGCTCTGGGTGATGGCCATGCCGAGGCCGGTGCCTTCCACGTTGCGGTTGCGTTTTTCCTCGATGCGCTCGAACTCCGTGAACAGCTTTCCCATGTCCTCGGACTTGATGCCGATGCCCGTGTCTTTGACGGCCACGATAAGCACTACGCTGTCCGGATCTTCCGTTCGCTCGTAGTGCACGGAAAACGTCACGCTGCCCTTTTCCGTGTATTTGACCGCATTGGTCAGGATATTCGTGATGACTTGCTTGACCCGTACCTCGTCGCCACAGAGCAGTTTCGGCGTCTCACGGTCAAAATCCAGCGTGATGGAAAGCCCCTTATCGTTGGCGCGGGCCTGAACCATGTTCACCAGATCGTTGAGCACGGTGGAGAGGTCGTATTCCACGGGGATGATCTCGACCTTCCCGGCCTCGATCTTGGAGAAGTCCAGAATGTCGTTGATGAGACCCAGCAGCGTATCGCCGGCGGTCTGGATGTTTTCCGCGTAGGAAAGGATGTTGTCGTCCTCGCATTCCCGCAGGATCATCTCGTTCATGCCGAGCACCGCGTTGATCGGCGTACGGATTTCGTGGGACATATTGGAGAGGAACGAGGATTTCGCCTCGCTTGCGGCTACCGCGCGCTCAGAGATATCGATCAGTGCGTCCCGTTCCTTCTTTTCCTTGTCGATGTCCTCGGCCACCAGCAGCACTCGCGTCGGTCTGCCGTCCTTTGCCCGCTCGGCCACGATGAATCTGGTCCGGAGCCATGTCCCGTCCAAAGTCATGAATTCGGCAGAGACGGTCTCCGTGTTCTTCAGCCGATCGGCCAGCGTATCCAGATTCACGAATCGGAGCATATCCTTCCGCATGGCCTTGTCCGTCGTCGCCCATACCAGCTGATCCACCATGGCGCGGGCGCTCGTGTGTTCCTTCCGCATAAGTACGGCGACGTTTGTATTGCCGGATTTGATCTCGACGAAGCTGTCGTCGTCCACGTCCACGTCGTACATGGACATATAGATGTTGGCGATCGAGGAGAGCTGCTTGTTGAGCTGTTTCGATATTTGATACCGCCGGTTGGAATCGTTCATGATATAAGCGATGACCACAACGACAAAAAGCACCACTAAGGCGGTAAAAGCCAGAAGCCCCTTCAGCGGCTTGAATACGCCTGTGGCGTCCTTCACGGACAGGCAGCGCCAATCGTTTTCAATCTTCTCGACATAGACGATGTAATGCGCGCCGTCGTATTTCATTTCAAAATGATCGCCGTCGTTGTTTTTGGCCGTTTCCAAAAGCAACGCCCCGAAGGTGTTTTTTTCGTCGGCGTAGTTTTTGCCTATCTCGCCCCGGTCCGAGTGGGCCACCACGATATCGTGGGTGTCCAGGATGATTTCGTAGTCGGCATTTCCCGATGCCACGGCTTCTTCGGTAATCGCCTGCACCCGGTTCAGTTCCAAGTCCATGGCCACCACGCTTTGGCCGTCCGACAGCCGCTTCGCGATGGTCATCATGACTTTTCCCGTGTGGGCGTCAACGTAAGGATCGACGAAAACGATTTCATCGTCGCTTGCCATCGCTTTAATATACCAAGGCCGCTCCGTAGGGATAAAGGACTCGACCGGATCCCAACCCGTGCCGTCGAGGAACCCCCCTCGGATATAGCCGTATACGCCGGTCGTACTCTTGAATACGGCTTTGGGAACCGCGACGGACTGCCCCATCAAATAGTCCAGAATCTCTTGGTTTGAGCGGCCGTCCGCAATCAGCTCTTCTACCGAATATGCCGTGAGCTTGACGACGTCAATGCAAGTGGAGAAATAGCTGCTCAGCTGATACGTCGATTGGACGACGGTCGCCTGACCGTTCCTGATGAGGCTGTCACGCCTCTCGTTGTAGAGCATCTGGTGATAGAAAACGATAACGCCTGCAAAGAATACGACCACCAGCGCAAACGTCAGGACATGCTCGAAATTGAAGCTCTTTCCCACGTCGCCATGGGAGAGCTTTTTCTTCGCCGTCTTGGACATGGCGGTCGTTCCTTTCTATACAGATTAATCGCAGTTAAGATTTAACTGCGATTAATCAGAGTCGTTATGTTCCAGCAGGATATCATTCGCCGTATGCACGGCATTTGACGGAAAGCAGCGGCAGAGCCTGCCGCTGACCTTCATTATTGCGCGTTCATGGAAAGCTCGATGAGCTTTCCGGCGAGCTGCGCCTTTTGCAGGATTTCGTCGGTGATTTCTTCGCCCGTCTTGGCGATGATTTCGCCGTTGTTCGCTTCGATGTCGCGGGCCACCGTTTTCCCCAGCAGGAAACGGCGGTGACGATCCATGACGGATTTATCGGGTTTGTCGGAAGCCTCGGACTTCTCGGCGGCGGAAGTTTTCGACTGTTTCGTCTTCGACGAAGAGGTTTTCTTCGTCTTTGTCGCCGTTTTCCTCGTCTTCGGTTTCGGCGCGGGCTCTTCTTCCGCTTCCGGCTCTAAAACAGGAGCGGGTTCCGCCTCGGGTGCAGGAGCGGGCTCCGGCTCGGGAATCGGCTCGATTTCCGGCTCAGGCATAGGTTCGGGAACGGCTTCGACTGTCGGCGGTTCCGGTTCCGGCATGGCCTCGACTGTCGGTTCCGGCTGCGGTTCAGGCGCAGGAATAGGTTCCGGTTCCGGAACGGCTTCGATTATTGGTTCCGGCGCAGGTTCCGGCTCAGGGATAGGCTCCGGTTCCGGCATGGCCTCGATTGTCGGCTCCGGCGAAGGTTCCGGCATGGGTTCGGGAACAGGCGGTTCCGGGACGGCCTCCATCATCGGTTCCGGGACGGGTTCCATTATCGGTTCCGGGACGGGCTCAGGCGCGGACGGTTCGGGAACGGCTTCTGCTTTCGGCTTGGGGCCGGTGAACACGGTCGAGGGACGGTGCGCGCCGTCTCCCGGGTCGCCGATTACCGTCACCTGCTTGCCGAAAATGTAAATCTCGTCGGAAGGGATCTCGGACACGTTGCCGTTCGGATCGACGATTTCGACCTTTTTCACGACGCCGTCTTCGGCGATGAAAATCTCGCTGACCTTGCCGTTGATCGTGCCGGTTTTCGTGATGGCTTTCGTCCCGATAACACGGATATTTGCATCCAGCATCGCTTCGAAGTCGCTGGCTTCATCCAGCGTCAGGATGTTTTCGCTGCTGGTGACGGTGACGGCGTCGCGGCCAATGGCGATGACAGAAGAGTAGGGGAGCAGCTTTACGCCGCGATACCAGTCCTCGTCCTCGATGGTGATAGCCGCCACGGCGCCCGCATTCGCGTCGACGATCAGCGTCTTGCTGATGCCCAGCTCGAACCCCTCGGTGATGCTGATGATTGGAAGCCCCAAAATCTCTGTGCTTTTTTTCATCATGAATGTGTCCTCCCCAAGATTTGAGTTATTTTCCGAACGGAACGGCTTATTTCTTGTTGAAACTTACAGCGGCCGTTCACAAAAAAAGAGCGTACTTTTTGTTCCCTGCTTGCATAAAAATCGGGGAACAGAGTACGCTTTATTCCCCGGTCATAAAATCGACCCTTTACGAATTTCATAAATATCATCTAATTATAGCATTTCGTGTCTTTTTAGCCAAGAAGATTCACATATTTTTTCCAAAGCTTTTAGTTTCGTGAACGAGAAGCGTTTCGGTATCCCGGATATATCTGTAAATGTTTCTTATATATTTATTCTTCCTTGCGTTATCATCCTGTGGAAACCCTTCAGGAACATTGTAAGATGCGAATCGGCGCGTTTTGCATCTTCACGATCGGAGACGTCAAATTTCTGTGGTAGGAAAGTAGGAAAGTAGGAAAGTTGGATTTTCCTACTGCAAAAATTTCATCGTCGATAACCGGGGAGAAAACAAACCCGCGCAAAGCCGCAAAAAACCGCTGCCTCCCGAGATGGGAAGCAGCGGTTTTTGTAACGTTGGAATTATTTTTTTGCCCCAAATTCCGATCCATCAAAACTCAGCGTGGCGAAGTAGTCGTCGAGGGTTTCGGCGCGGCGGATCATTTGCACGGCGCCGGTTTCCTTCAGCAGCAGTTCGGCGCTGCGGAGCTTGCCGTTGTAATTGAAGCCCATGGCATGGCCGTGGGCGCCGGCGTCGAAAATCACGAGGCGGTCGCCGATGTTGATTTCCGGGAGCTTCCGGTCGATGGCGAATTTGTCGTTGTTCTCGCAAAGGGAGCCGGTGACGTCGTAGACGTGATCGCAGAAGGCGTCCTCCTTGCCGACGACGACGATATGATGATACGCGCCGTACATCGCGGGGCGCATCAGGTTTGCCATGCAGGCGTCGAGGCCGATGTAGTCCTTGTACGTCTTTTTTTCGTGGATGGCCGTAGCGACGAGCCAGCCGTAAGGGCCGGTGATGGCGCGGCCCAGCTCCATCGCGATGGCAAGGCCGTCGAGTCCCGCAGGGACGATGATTTCCTGATAGGCTTTGCGGATTCCTTCGCCGACGTATTCGAGGTTGACCGGCTCTTCTTCCGGACGGTAGGGGATGCCGACGCCGCCGCCGAGGTTGACGAATTCGAGGCTGACGCCTAATTTTTCCTTGATTTCGACGGCGGTGTGGAACATCAGCTTCGCCGTTTCGATAAAGGAGTTGGCGTTCAGTTCGTTGGAAATGATCATGCAGTGCAGACCGAAACGCTTGACGCCTCGCTCCTTGGCGGTGCGGTACGCCTCGATGAGCTGGTCGTGGGTCAGGCCGTATTTCGCTTCCTCCGGCTGGCCGATGATGTCGTTGCCCGTGACGAGATTGCCGGGGTTATAGCGGAAGGAGAGACAATCGGGGAAGCCCGCGCATTTTTCGAGGTAGTCGATATGGGTGATGTCGTCGAGATTGATGATGGCGCCAAGTTCCCGTGCTTTCTGGAATTCGTCGGCGGGGGTGTCGTTGGAGGTCAGCATGATTTTCTCGCCGCGGATTCCCGCCATTTCCGCTAACATAAGCTCGGCGAGGGAGCTGCAGTCCGCGCCGGCGCCTTCCTCGGCGAGCAGCCGCAAAATATACGGGTTCGGCGTGGCCTTCACCGCGAAATGCTCGCGGAAGGACGGCGCCCAGGAGAACGCCTTGAACAGCCGACGGAGGTTTTTGCGGATGGCCGCCTCGTCATAGATATGGAACGGCGTCGGATAACGCCGGATGATTTCTTCCAGTTTTTCCTGGGAGAGAGGGAAAACTTTCTTTGGCATTGGATGTGCCTCCTATAATATTTTTGCTATGGTTTCCAAAACAAAAGTATTATAATGCCATAGTTCCGAGTTTGTCAAAGACAAACTCTCCTTAGCAGCATTTCAACGAAGCGGACTATGTCCGCCGAGTTATAATGCCTTTATTCAGAGTTTGTCAAAGACAAACTTTCGTCTGCCGCATTGACTGATTCATCGTTTCCTTTCTTGCTATGCAAAGGGGAGAATGTATGGTAAAATACAATCAGGAAGCTATGGATAGAAGTTTTTCAAGGAGATCAGGGAACAGGGAGGTTGTTGCCATGTTTGAGGCCATCGGGACGCTGCATTCCTATACGAAGCAGTATCAGCTCAAGAAGTCCGCGAAGCAGAAGGTCACGACAGGTCAGTCTTTTGACTGGAAGGACGCGAGAAGTTCCTTTGTGAAAGCGCAGGAGCCGCGCCGGACCGCGCCGAAGTCTTTCGTCGAGCTTTCGCTGGAAAAGTCGAAAAAGGACGACGACCGGACGGCGGCGACGAAGAAGAGCGGCATCAAGCAAAAGCTCCGGCGCGGCAAGAAGCTTTCGCCGCAGGAATTGGAATATCTGCGCCGGCACGATGAAGAGCTTTACGAAAAAGCAAAAACGACGATGGAGGAGCGCGAGAAACTGGCGCGTGCGCTGAAGTCGGCGAAGACGAAGGCGGAGGCGCAGCGCGCGGTGGCGATTGCCTACGCGAACGCGGCGGCGTCGCTGACCGGCAATATCGGCGGCGGAGGCGGAGCCGCCGGCGGTTCCTCCGGCGGAGGAGAGGCGTTCGGCGCGGGGGATGCGAGCGGTACGACTGCGGACGCGGCTGTGAACGCTGAGGGCGGCGCAGCGGCATTGGACGCCGGAGTCGCCGCGGGGACAGAGAATGTTTCTGCGGAAACTGTTTCAGCCGGGGCGGCAGGCGCGACAGCGGGAACGGAAAGTACGGCGGCGGATGCTGTGGGCAATGAAGCAGACGCAGGCCGTGAGATGGAAGCGGACGTCGCGCAGGAGAACAAGGACGCGACGGCGACCCTCCAGCAGACAAGCCAAGACACGGAATTTGACGATCCGCTGATTCTGCTTGTGCTTCGTCACTTGCAGGCGGAGTGGCGGGATTTCATGAAGTCCGAGCAGTATAAGGAAATGCCCGAGGACGAGCTGCAGGCGGCGAAGCGCCTCGACGCTCCCAAAATCCGTCAACGCTCGGAGGCTGTCAAGGCGGTGAGCCTGACGGCGGCAGCGGCGGCATACCAGACGGCGGCGGAAAAATAAAAAACGAATCGCCCGACGAAAACAGTTTGTTCTCGTCGGGCGATTTTTTATGGTTTTTTCCCTTCCGTTACGCCAAAAGCGAGCTTCCTTCCAACAGCTTCGGGACGTCGTCGTAGTCGAAATCCGCGATGGCTTTTCGGATGGCGGCGGCGCGCTCCCGTTCCGATTCGGGGACGCGATACTCGCCCAAAAGGTTTCCCGCTTCCTCCATTTTGTCGTAGTCGAAGGCTTCCGCATAGTCCTTCAGCGATTGGTATATCTCCCGCAGCTTTTCCTCGGACATGGGGGGCTTTTCCTCCGCAGCGTCCTCTTTCGGATGGAGCAGCGGCGCGAGTTCCTTCCCGAGCCGGCGGTAGTCCGCCAGGAGGCGGTCGATATTTGCCCGCAGGGTTTCCATGTCCCCCGCGCGGCCCGCTTTTTCCAAGGATTCGGCCAAAAGACCGAGCTCCATGGCGCCGATGACTTTGGAGCTGGATTTCAGCCCGTGGACTTTGATGGTGGTGTTTTCCAAATCGCCGGCCGTCCAGTAACGCTCGATCTCGTCCGCCGTGTGCGCCGCCGTCTCCGCATAGGACGTCGCCGTTTCCAGATAGGCTTCGGTACTTCCGATGTGCTCCAGCCCTTTCGAGACGTCGAGCCCGTCAATGCCGTAGAGAAACGGCGGAAGGGTTTCTTCCGGCGCCCCGTCGCTTTCCTCGGCGGACATGAGTTTTTCCTTGGGCAGGTAGCGGATGATGGTCTCTTCCAGACTGTCCGGGTCGATGGGTTTCGTCAGGTAATCGTCGAATCCGGCCGTCAGGTAAGTTTCCCGCATGCCGGAAATGGCGTTGGCGGTCAGGCAGACCATCGGCGTCGACGTATTGGGGTTGCCCTTTGCGGATTTCAGTTCCTGCATGGCCTCGATGCCGTCCTTGTAAGGCATCATGTGGTCGAGGAAAATGACGTCGTATTTCTGCCGCGAGGAGAGGGCGATGCATTCGTCCGCGCTGTCCGCAGTGTCGATCTGGACCTTCGTGTGTTTCAGGAGGCTCTTGAATACGATCAGGTTCACGGGCGTGTCGTCCACCACGAGGATGCGGGCGTCCGGCGCGGTGAATTTTTGCGCGTACCGTTTCCGTTCCGCGATGGACCGCCGGAACGCCGCTTCGTAATCGCCGACCTTGTCCCATTTCACCACCTGCTGGCGAACGGCGAAGCGGAAGACCGAGCCTTTCCCGTACTCGCTTTCCACCTCCAAGCGGCTCCCCATCAGTTGAAGCAGGCTCTGCGTGATGGTGATGCCGAGGCCCGTTCCCTCGATGTTGTGGTTGTTCGTTTCGTCGATCCGCTGGAACGCGTCGAACATTTTCCCGATGTCTTCCTGCTTGATGCCGACGCCGGTGTCCGCCACGCTGATTTTCAGCAGGATGGCGTCCGGCTCCTCCGGGATTTTGTCGTAGCCGATGCTGAATGTGACCGTGCCCTCTTTCGTGTACTTCACCGCGTTGGTCAGGATGTTGGTCACGGCCTGCTTGATGCGGATCTCGTCGCCCCGGAGGGAGTTCGGCATATCGCTGTCGATGTTCAGCCGAAGCTGCAGTCCCTTCTCGTCCGCTTTCGTTTTCGTCATGTTCACGAGATCGTTGAGCACGGAGGAAATCTCGTAGTCCACGGGAATGATGTCGAGCTTGCCCGCCTCCATCTTGGAAAAGTCTAAGATGTCGTTGATAAGGCCCAAAAGCGTGTTGCCCGACGAGCGGATATATTGGGAGTAACGCAGGATGTCCTCATTGTCGCACTCCCGCAGCACCATCTCGTTCATGCTGAGGATGGAGTTCATGGGCGTGCGGATGTCGTGGGACATAGTGGAAAGGAAATAAGTTTTCGCCTGGTTGGCGCTTTCCGCCTCCCGTGCTGCTGCGGCGAGCCTCTCGTTGGAGGCGATGAGTTCTTCCTTATGCCGCTTTGCCTGGGCGGACTCGCGCGCTAAAAACGCCGCCACCAGGAGGGATATGACCGCCGCCGCCAAAGCTAAAAGCCAGAGGTTGTCCATCAGCACGTCAAGCATGGACTGCGTATGAAGGCCGTCTACATACCGATAGGCGAGGCTTTCTATGCGATCCCTGCCGATGATGTTCACGCCCCGGTTCAGGAGCTTCAAGAGTCCTTCGTCGCCGATGCGCACGCCGAAGGAGCGGTCGTCAGGCCGATTGCTTTGTTTGATGGAAAGGCCGCGAAAACGGCGGTTTTTCAGAATGTCGTTCGCCCGCAGGCCGTTCAGCGTGGTGCAGGATGCTTTCCCTTCCAGCACGGCGTCCAGACAGTCTTCAATGGAAGGGAAGAAGAGAATCTTGGCGTCGGGGAAATGCATTTTGATATAGTAGTACTGCATGCGGTTGTTCTCGTTCACCGCAAAGGTCGAAGTGGTATCGTCGCCGTATTCCCCTTTGAAGACCAAGTCCGTAGCGGTCGAGACCACGGGATTCGACGGGCAGATACCGCTTTCCTCCGAGAAAAACAGTCCGCCGCCCACGGGGAAAGCCGCGTCGATTCGCCCGCCGTCCACGTCGGCAATCATGGCGTCGTAGCTGTCATAGCCCTGATAGGAAATATCCAGCCCATTGACGCCAAGCTCTTCCAGAATTTTGGGAATGAGGGCTTGGACGAGGCCCGTGACGGAGCCGCCAGCGTCAGTGTCGCTGTAAGGCAGGTAATGGTTCAGATAGCCCATACGAAGGACGCGGTGTTCCTTGAGCCATTCTTTTTCAACGTCGGACAGTGCGCGGCTGGCAATGCTGGACGCGTAATACTTGATTCGCAGGGAATTGATATAGTTCGGCTCCTCCACCGCGAGCTGGTCCTGCGCCTTGTTGAGCGCCTCCAAAAGGTCGGGACGGCGCGAATTGACGCAAAGGTAATAATCCGAAGAGCCGAAAGCGTAAAGGAGCGCCGCGTTTGGCCTG
>JAEERZ010000148.1 GCA_016286075.1 Selenomonadaceae bacterium | reverse complement strand
AAGGCAATCCGCCGCGTGCAGGAAATTCGTAATATGAACGGGCGTATCGCATAACCCTGCCAACATCACGCTCCGATGGGAAACGGACTTATCGCCGGGAATCTCTACCTCACCCTTCAATCCGCCGATAACCCGCGAAATTTCTTTTTTACTTTCCATTCTTTTACTCCACTTTCAAAATTAACACATTGATTTGCTTACTTGTCACTAATTTTTAATTATATCATGTTTCTTTTGATTTCGCATTGAAAAGGCGGAACAGAGATTTTGTGCGGCGACTTCGAAAGCCTTTCTACAAGGCGCATAAATCAAGAAACTGGCAAATTCCTTCGACGGTTATGATTTTGACGCGCCGCCCTTGTCCTATGGCCGACAAATCTGCGCCGCCCTCCACAACATAGAACGCCCCCGCCGTAAGAGTGCAAGCGATGAACTTGTCTTCATCGGGCTCCGGCTTAACGATATGCAGGTGCGAGGTAAACGGGAGCACAAGGTTTTCTCGAAGGGAGCCCCCCTTCTTCATCCCAACCTCCGCGATAACAGCCTCATACTCCCCCACGATTTCCCGCGTGGCATAGGCCTCAAGGTTTCCCCGCACCACCGCCTTGATAATCCGCCGGGGCAGTCCGCCGAGGAAGAACGCCGAGACGACCACGCCAGTGTCTATGACGATGTTCATTTTCCTTTCCTGCTCCTAACGGAACGCACGGCGTCGTTGATGTCCTTCTTCCGAATCCCGGCGCCCTTCGCCCACCCTTGCGCCTCCTCCAGCCACTCGGAAAATTCCTCCTCCGTCGGCCGCCTAAACGGCTTCATCACGATCACATTATCCGTGGCGTAGACCGCCAGCGCGTCCCCGTCGGAAATGGAAAGCGCCTCCCTTACATCTTTAGGTATCACAATCTGCCCCCGACCTTGTACCGTTACCATCTCAACGCTCATGGTGTACCTCCCGATTCGATAAAATTTTTAATCAGAAAATCAGAATTTCTGATTTTCTGATTAAAAATTATTGCATAGATTCCCCGTAAAAGCAATAGAATAAAGACAGCGGAAAAGAAATGTACGAAGGATTACAATTACATCCAACAAACGAGAGATTCCACCAACCATAGGAAAGAAACCTGACGAAAAATGAGGTGCCAAATTGGCACCTCATTTTTCGTCGTTGTTATTTCCATGTCCCTGTTGACACCAATCAGCCAAAATCCGATCTCCAAGAGCTTCATTTGCGACACAATACGTTTTCTCCATCGAGAAGACAACCAAGAGGTCATTTTGTATGATAATTTCCCACTGCTTCCATGTCGCGGCAAGTTTCGTACCATCCGCGCGTATAGGAATTATCTAATGCTTCGGGATTTCTTCGGCAATACTCCCAAAACCATAACAACATCCCATCCCACTCAGATAATTTCCCTGCAGGATAAATTTTCCATCCGATTTCCTCTATTGAGGATGTGGCTTTCGCCATGTTTCGTTTCATGGACGTGCAAACGAGATTGTCTTCGTCGTTTGTCCCGCCGAAAGCCAGCGGCACGATATGATCTATGCTTGGGAATAAATCCCACCATGCCTGATGGCATTGGTCTGTTTTCCAATTTTCATGAACAGGAAAAACATCGGGAAGTGTATCAGACAAGATGGATAATACGCCGGGAAAAATGAGTCTGCCGCCGGAATATCTGTCAATGAATCCGTCACGCATGAATATTGTAAGCTGCTCTTTTTTCGTGAAGCTCTTTCTCTGTTTCAGCGGCTTTTGGTGGGGATACTTTGTCCCTATGATCTCTCTGCTTTTCTCAATATCCCCATCAGATAACGCCACACACGCTTCACAGATGGCATCGATACCGACTTCGTTTTTGTTCATGAATTATTTATCCTTTTCCACTCTCAAGAGTGCTTTTTTAGGCGAAAGATACCCTTACCCTTTTTCGTCCGTCAGTTTGTACATTTTCGTTTCGTCAAATATGGTATTACCCTCTCAATATAGGCTTCTTCTTTCTTCGGCTTCATCCTCTTTATATTTATCGGCGGCATACTTTTTGCATAATGTTTCCATGTACTCTTGCAGCTCGTTGACTACTTTTTTGTAATTACATGGAAAAGACTCGTATCCATATGATTTTATCTGGATTCCGTTATAGCAATACTCTATTGACCATTCATAACCATCGAGTCGATCAAGCACACTGCGGTATTCTTTCTTCCATTTCATGGCGGGAGCGACAATCGTACCTATCTTGCACAAATCCTCTTCCGTTACATCAAACTCGAAGCGTTGCATGGTATGGTAAGCATTATAGGGTCTCATCGAGAAATGCATGTTTTCGATTTTATAGTCTAAAGCGCCGCTAAAAAAAGCTCCACGACCAAATGAGAACAACGCCTTTTTTTCTTCGAATTCTGCAACCTCATTGCTCTTTCTATGCAAGGCCTCGAGTGCTTCCCAAATGCCAGACATGTTCAGTCCTCCCTATACCCTTTTCACTCCACCTTTCGCACTCCATGTTCCCGCCGCTGCGCCCATAGAAAACGCGGCCTGCAGATTATAGCCGCCCGTAAAGCCGTCCACGTCGGCGACTTCTCCGACAAAATACAAACCCTTGACGAGCTTCGATTCCATCGTTTTCGGATTCAGCTCTTTCACGGAAACGCCGCCCGCCGTCACAATGGCCTCGTCAATGGGCCGCGTGCGCGAAATCGTCAACGGCAGACGTTTCAATGTTTCCACAATACGCAGACGTTCTGCGCGTTCTATCTGATGCACCGGCTTTTCCTCGTCGATATACGCAAGATCGAGCACAGGAGAAATCATTCGCGCCGGTAAGAGATCGGTCATCGCGTTTTTGACATGCTTGTTTTTATACTGCTCAAAATCCCGCTGAACGCGCTTTTCCAGCGTCGCCTCGTCCAACGCCGGTTTCATGTCAATTTCCATGTCGAGCGTCTCATGCTCCTGCAAATACATCGCTGCTGTTCGCGACAACGTCAGGACAATCGGTCCCGTCACGCCGAAATGCGTGAACATCATTTCCCCGAACGCCTCGCCGAGCTTTTCCCTCGGCTCGTCTTCCGAAAACAATCGGACGCGGACGTTTTTCAGCGAAAGCCCCGTAAGCTCTTTCGGCCATTCTTCTTCCGTCTCCAGCGGCACCAACGCCGGAGTCGGCGACTCCACCGTATGTCCGACCGCCGCCGCCATACGAAAACCGTCGCCCGTCGAGCCGGTTCGCGGATAAGACGCACCGCCCGTGGCGACGATCACTGCGTCCCCGGCAAGCTCTTCTCCCGAAGAAAGCCGCACGCCCGAAATTTGCCCGTCTTTTTCCAAGAGGTCGCGCACTTCCGCTCGCAGCCTGACATCAACGCCAAGCTCATGCAACCGATGCAGCATCGCGTCCACTGCGTCGGCAGCGCGGGAACTGGCTGGGAAAACGCGTCCGCCGCGTTCCGTGACCGTAGGAACGCCTGCATTCTCGAAAAACTCGATGACGTCCCCGTTGTCGAAAAATCGAATTGCACTGTTGAGAAATACGCCGTTGCCCGGAATATTTTTAATGATGTCCGGTATCGGGGCCGCATTCGTCATATTGCAGCGTCCTTTTCCCGTAATCATCATCTTTTTGCCGACGCGTTCCATTTTTTCCAGCAAAATGACGTCCGCGCCGTTCTCCGCCGCCTTTACCGCCGCCATCATACCCGCCGGGCCAGCGCCGACAATCAGGATTTTCCCCATCGTTCAGCCCTTTCTTTGCCCGCCGGGAATCGGCAAACCTGCAACTTCATACAAATACGCGACTTCCTCCGCCGTCAACGTGCGGTATTCGCCGCGCTTGACGCCCGAGAGATTCAGTCCGGCAAATTCCGTGCGTTTCAGCGCGCGCACAGGGTGGCCGACCGCCTCGCACATACGCCGCACCTGCCTGTTTTTCCCTTCATGGATGGATATTTCCACTTTCGTTCTGCCTGTCCTGTCGTCCCAGTCAAGTACGCGAACTTTCGCCGGAGCCGTCAAGCCGTCCTCCAGGGAGACGCCGTTTTTCAGCGTTTGCAGTTCCTGCTTGGAGAAACTGCCCTCCACTTGCGCCGCATAGGTTTTCCATACCTCTCGGGCCGGGTGCAGTAGCCCGTTCATCAATTCCCCGTCGTTTGTGAGCAGCAGCAATCCCTCGGTGCCGTTATCCAATCTTCCCACCGGATATATGCGCGCCTTGACCTCCGACAAAAGATCAAGCACCGTTTTCCGTCCGCGGTCGTCCTTCGCCGTCGAAATATATCCTTTCGGCTTGTTCAGCAGGAAATAAACGTGAGGTTCCGCGCCATGAATCGGTTTACCGTCAATGCAGATTGTCTGCGAAGCGTCTGCCTGCGCGCCTGTTTCCGCCACAACGCCGTCCACTGTCACGCGGCCTTCTGCAATCATTTGTTCCGCCGCGCGTCGCGAAGCCGCTCCCGCACGACTGATGATTTTCTGCAACCTTTCCATGAAAACCTCTTCCTAAATTATGAAAACCAAGTTACAATTCTGTGCCACAATCGGGAAATATTGGAGAAAAAAGAATTTTCCCGCCCAACGGCGCTATCCGCCGTCAACGCCACGGAAGCAACTTTTTTGCCTCGATAGTAATACACCGCTTCGCCAAGCTTGTCCCCGCGCCGCACCGGCGCTTCCACAGAGCGCGGCGCCTTTATCTCCCGTCGATACGCCGACATGTCGCCGTGAGGTACGGACAGCCGCAGCGTCTCTTTCGCCGTCAATGCCACCGTCGCCTGCTCGCCGCCTGCAACCGGAACAGACGCCAATCTTTCCCCTTGCTTTACGAAGTCCCGCCCTTCGGTATTCCGAAAACCGTAATCGAGCATCGCAATCGAGTCGTTCCACATATAGACGCCGTCCAGCACCACGGAAACGAGTTGTACACCGTCCCGCTCTGCCGCCGTCACAACGCATCGGCCTGCGGCGTCCGTGTACCCGGTCTTGACGCCGTTTGCCCCCTGATAAATCCAAAGCAGCATGTTCTCGTTTTCCAGATTTTGAAAGAACGGCGGCTTCATAAGAGGCACGCGCCGCTCCTTTGTGGAAACGATTTGTCGGAATGCCGAATTTTTATAGCCATAAACCGTTATCAGCGCAAGATCGTACGCCGTCGTATAGTGTCCCGGATCATGGAGCCCGCAGGAATTGGTAAATCGTGTGTGTTCCGCACCTATAGCGCGGGCTTTTTCCGTCATACGCTTGGCAAAATCGGAAACGTTGCCGGCGACGTGCTCCGCCACGGCAACGGCAGCATCATTTCCCGATACGAGCATCATGCCATACAGTAAATCCTCCAATCGAAAACGCTGTCCCTGCTCCAGCCACATGGTTGAACCTTCCATATCAGCTGCAGCCGAGCTGACGGTCACCGCATCGTCAAATCCTATTCCTTTCGTTTCCAGCGCCGTAATCAAAGTCATGATTTTCGTGGTGCTGGCCGGATAGCGTCGCTCGTTCATTCCCCGCTGGTACAGCACTTCCCCGGTCAAAGCGTCCATGACCACCGCCGACCGCGCCGTCACCTTTGGAAGAGCGTCATCGGGCGGAATAAATACGGGCGGAGCTTCCGGTTCGCCGTCCTTCGCCGGGGCCTTTTGCCGCTCGTCGGCGAGAGGGACTCCGCTCTCCGCGCGGAAAAACTCTTCCTCCGCATGGATTGCCGCTTCATCCTCTGTTTCCCGCTCGGCAAAAGATGGAACGACGTTTGCAAACAGCAGCAACGCGAAACATAAAACCGCAATTTTTCTTCTCAAAGCCCTATGCCCATATCGCATATAACCCCCTGTACATCCTCCGATTCCGCTTCCGGAACCCGTATTTCAAACGCCG
>JAEERZ010000147.1 GCA_016286075.1 Selenomonadaceae bacterium | reverse complement strand
AACTCTCCATGAAGTTCTATTCACAGAGCTTTGTTTGGCTCCGAAATCTGTCTGTAAAAGAAATTGTTAGGTTCATGTGTTAAACACAAACCGCACATCTGGCTTGAATCTAGATGATTCATTTCTGCTTTGTTCAGTTTTCAGGGTACGCCCGCCGACCCGGTCTCCCCGTTGGTCAGCTTGTTTATATTACATCTTCCTTTAGGGGTTTGTCAACCATTTTTTCGAGAAAATTTTAAAAGCCCCCGAAGCATATTTCAAACTTTGTCTAATATAATATGGATTGTTTTTGTGAATTTGAAGTATAATATTTTTGAAACACCAAGTAATTCTCTCCGAAAGCATGTCACATTTTTGCCACATTTCTCGCGTATCATAAAGGAACCGACAAAACAAAGATGAGGGAGGAGTTTCAATGATCCCGATGCTGATTGCCGACGACAATACGGCAATCGTCGATATCCTGAAAACCTTCGCGACGCCCGCCGGATTTTCGGTAACGGCGGCGCGGGACGGCGAAGAAGCGCTGCGGCTCTTTCACGAGCAGCGTTTCGATGTGATACTGCTCGACGTGATGATGCCGAAAATGGACGGTTTTTCCGTGTGCCGCGCAATTCGTGCCGAATCCAATATACCGATCCTGATGATTACGGCCCGCGGCGAAGACTATGACCGCATCATGGGACTCGATATCGGCGCCGACGATTATATCGTGAAACCGTTCTCCGGCGCCGAGGTAATGGCTCGGGTTCGCGCCGTACTTCGCCGTCTGGAACGAACGGCAGACCCCGCGCAGCGCTCATTGTCCTGCGGCAGCCTGACGTTGTATCCCGACGAGATTCGCGCTACGGTCAACGGCGAAGCCGTATCATTGACACGAAAAGAATTCGATCTTTTATGCCTGTTTACGGAAAACAAAGGACGCGCTTTTTCCCGCGACCATCTTTTGGACCGTCTTTGGGGCTGGGATTACGAAGGCGATACGCGGACGGTGGACACGCACATCAAGCGGCTTCGTGCAAAGCTCGCGAAAATCCCCCATGAGGACTGGGATATCAAGACGGTCTGGGGCGTCGGCTACGCGCTGGAGGTGACGCCATGACCCGCCGTCTTCTGCTTTATTTTTCCGTGACGCTGCTGGTTTTCGCGCTGGTCATCGGCGGCGTTTTTGGATTCCTGTTCCGCCGCTATACTTTGAATCTGCACACCAACGACTTGAAAACGCACGCGGAGGCCATTGCTGCGTCCTTGTCGGGCAAGGACCAAATCGGCACCATGAGTACGCCTCCCGAAGAAACGGCTCCTTCCAGTACCGTCTCCCACGGTCCGCACGGCGACCGCCAAGTCAGGATGCGCCGCATGGGGGCGAACACTCCAACCGCACAGGTGCAAAGCAGCGCAAAAAAGCACGGTGAAATGGGAGCACACACCTATTGCCGCCGCCGTGTCTCCGAAACTCCCTCTCCTTCAGAGGAAAGCGACAACAATCTCGGTCTCGCCTCGCTGCTCAGGCAGTTGAACGCCTTCACCGGGAGCGATGTCTGGATCGTGGACCGCGCCGAACGCACAATCACTTTGAGCGGCACGGAAACGGGAACGGACTACACGGAGCTTCCCCCTGCCGCCGAAACGCTCTTGGAGGAAATATTCACGGGAAAAAACGTCGCCGGAGAAAGCTTCAACGCAATGCTGGACGTCCCTTCCGTAACTGCGGGCGCTCCAATCCGCGACGCCAATGGCAACGTGACGGGCGCGCTTTTAATGCACCGCCGCCTGTCGGACATCCACGCCAGCGAGACAGCCGGATTCCAGATCCTCGCGGTTTCCCTCATTCTCGCATTCCTGCTGGCGGCCATTCTGTCGTTTTTGTTGGCGCGCCGATTCATCCGTCCGCTTTCCATGATGGAGAAAACGGCGGCAGCTTTAGCCGACGGTCACTACGAGACCCGCAGCGGCATCCGTCAGGACGACGAGATCGGCTCTCTTGCCCAAAGCCTTGACGTTCTCGCCCAGCGACTGGAAGACGCTGCCGAGGAACGCTCGAAGCTGGACGCTATGCGGCGCGATTTCTTCGCCAGCATTTCTCATGAACTCCGAACGCCGCTGACCGTACTGCGGGGTTCTCTCGACGCGCTCTCGTCGGGACTTGTCTCAGACGAAGAAAAACGGCGCGAATATCTCTCTCAAATGGAAACCAGCGCCGTACACCTCTCCCGCCTTGTCAGCGATATTTTTGACCTTGCACGATTGGAGAATCCCGACTTTTCCATCGAAAAAACCGACGTCGATCTTTCCGACGCGCTTCGCGACGCCGTGCGCTCAGCCCGTCGCCTCGCCGCACCGAAATCAGTGGAGCTTCGGCTTCCGGAAGCGCCTCCGATTCCTATCCGCGGAGATTACGGCCGGCTTCGCCAAATGTTCCTCGCCGTGCTCGACAACGCCGTGAAATTCTCACCGAAGAATGCAGCAGTCGAAATCGACGTCGAAACGTCCGACGACCGGTGGAACATTTCCGTAAAAGACCACGGCCCCGGCATCGCCGCCGACCTCTTGCCGCACATTTTCGACCGTTTCCGCACGAACCGGGCAGGAGGTACCGGACTCGGCCTCGCCATCGCGCAGGAAATCGCCCGCCGCCACGACGTTATATTAGAAGCAAACAACGCCGAAGGAGAAGGCGCCATCTTCGCTTTTCGCGGTCATACGGCAGGCGGTCAACTGCCCCCGGCTTGATTCTGAAAGGAGCCTATCATGGAAATCGAACGTCAATTTTTGGTAAAGGACATCCCCCCTCTGCCCGCCGTCTTTGAAAACATTCGGCAGGGCTATGTGGCGCTCGATCCGGAGATTCGCATCCGGGCCATCGGAGATACGCAATACCTCTTGACCGTAAAACGCGGCTCCGGACTCGTCCGGGAAGAGTGGGAAACATCCATCTCCCGAAGGGAATTTGAAAACCTTTCCAAACGGTTGGAACCGGGAACGCGATTGATCGTAAAGCGGCGTTACCGCCTCCCGCTTCCAGACGGGCATATCGCGGAGCTTCACGTCCACGACGGTCATTTATCGAATTTTGCCTATGTCGAAGTAGAATTTCCCTCTGCGGAGGAGGCCGCCATATTTTCACCGCCCGAATGGTTCGGACGAGAAGTCACAGAGGACGCCCGCTTTTCTTACGGCACCTTTGCAAAAGCAGACGGCATGGAACAGGTGCAAAAAATTTTGGAGGAATCAGACATGACCCCTTCGGAACTGTCCATCCCTTTCGAACGCTGCAACAAGCAGGGAAAAATTTTCGCTATTGCCAACCGTCTCGGCTACGATCTCGAGGGCTACGCGGAGCGTTATATGACCTCGGATTTGGCCACCAGCGGAAAGGATGACGACTATGCCTATTATCAAATCGCCTCCCCCTCCTATTCCCTCGATCTCATCGAAGACGAGGAACTATTGATGGAAAAGCCGACGGACGGGAAATATTCCAACGGCGAAGCCTATTGGGTCGGCTTCTTCTACAAATATCTCGGTCTTGCACTTTCGCTGCGCGGCAAAGCCCTTTTCGAAAAACTCCCATTCGCAAAAATGCACGAATTTTATCAATCCTACGGCGGGCTTCCCAAAGAAACCGCCGGAAAGAATCTGCTGAAACTTCTGCGGGAGGAAAACGAATAGAAACAGAGACCTCCTTCGCCTGTATCGGCCAAAGGAGGTCTCTGTTTCTATTTTGGCTTTTTAATGCGCCGTCAATCACAAAATATCGATATATTCGCCGTCCAGCGCCTTATTCATACTGCGCACGGCGCAGAATTTTCCGCACATGCTGCAGGTGTCGCCGTGGTCATCCTCCGGCATACGGCTTTCGCGGATTGCTCTCGCCGTCTCTGGGTCGAGAGCACAGGCGAACTGTTCATCCCAGTCCAGCTTGCGCCGAGCCTCCGCCATGCGGTCGTCTATTTCCCGTGCGCCGGGAACTCCCTTTGCAATATCGGCGGCGTGAGCGGCAATCTTCGCGGCGATGATTCCCTGTCGGACGTCGTCCACATTCGGCAGGGCCAAATGCTCCGCCGGCGTCACATAGCAGAGGAACGCCGCGCCATGCATAGCAGCTACGGCGCCGCCGATAGCCGAAGTTATGTGGTCGTATCCCGGAGCAATATCCGTCACCAGCGGCCCCAGCACATAAAAGGGGACGCCCATGCAAAGCGTCTTTTGCAGTTCCATGTTCGCTGCGATCTGGTTCAGCGGCACATGGCCGGGGCCTTCCACCATGACCTGCACGTTATGTGCCCAGGCCCGTTTCGTTAGTTCCCCGAGGCGAATCAGTTCGTCAATCTGGCAGGCGTCCGTAGCGTCCGCCAGACAACCGGGGCGGCAGGCGTCGCCGAGAGAAACGGTCACATCGTATTCCTCGCAAATATCGAGGATTTCGTCAAAATGCTCGTAAAAGGGATTCTCATTGCCCGTCATGCTCATCCACGCAAAAACGAGGCTGCCGCCCCGGCTGACGATATTCATCTTTCGCCCATGCGCCTTGATTTTTCGGATTGTTTCCCGCGTAATTCCGCAGTGGATCGTCACAAAATCCACCCCGTCCTCCGCGTGAAGCCGAATCACATCCAAAAAATCCTGCGCCGTAAGCTCCGCCAAATCCTTTTGGCAGTGAATCACGCTGTCATACACGGGCACCGTTCCAATCATGGCCGGGCATTCCCGCACCAACTTTTGCCGAAAAGGGCGCGTGTCCCCGTGGCTCGAAAGGTCCATGATCGCTTCGGCGCCGAGTTCCACCGCGCGCATGACCTTCTCCATTTCCATGTCGTAATCTGCGCAATCCCGCGAGACGCCTAAATTTACATTGATTTTCGTCCGCAGCATGCTGCCGACGCCCTCCGGATCAAGGCTTGCATGATTCCGATTCGCGCAGATTGCAACTTTCCCCTCGGCCACAAGACGCATGACCGTCTCCGGCGTCATGCGCTCCTTCTTCGCCACGCGCTCCATCTCCGGCGTCAGGATTCCCTTCCGTGCCGCGTCCATCTGCGTTGTATAAGTTCTGCCCATCTTCCGTTCCCCTCCAAAAAATAACGACTGCCGGAACGCTCACGTCAAGACGTCCTGCAGTCGTTTTCTTTCCCTACGTTGGCATTATCCAAATCAGGTCGTCGGTCGAAACGCACAGTTTCCTCTCAGCCCGTCCGCGAGCTCCCGTACTCTATTCTGTTTTGCAGAAATTTTTCGCGCCCCTATTTTACCCCTTCATCGCAAAAGATACAAGCGGGAACCTGAAACCGAACCTCCGGCTTCCTGCGGTTCGGTTTTCCTCGCCCCATGACGCCTGACGCAAAGGAACTTGTTCCGCCGTTCCTTAACACAATGCCGGCATGAATTTTGCGAACAGGTATAATCCGTCTTTCCCCGCGCGGACTTCATGGTGCACCTTGGACGGCATGATGGAGATTACCCCCGGCGCGTAGTTGATTTCATGCCCGTCGTTGACGCAGACGCCGGTTCCGGCGATTACCTCGTGGGTTTCCAACTGCGGGTCATGGATGTGGTCGAGAATGGCCTTGTTTGGCGCAATCCGCACAAGGTGGAAGCTGTACGCCCCTCCAGTCTCTTTGGCCGTCAAAATATGCTTGAGTTCCACACCCTCAAACGTGGGATGCTTCGACCAGGGAATATCCTTGAACGCCGTCGTTTTTCCCGGGATCTCGAACCGCCCCGTGTCAAATGCCTCGAATACTTTGTTTTCCATAATGATTACCTCCAATTCGTTTTGATGAGGCAATCATAACAGAAACATTTTACCGTGCATTGGACAAAATTGCGGAGTTTGCAAATTGGTTCGGAGATATGCCCACCTGCTTCTTGAACACCCTGTCCAG
>JAEERZ010000146.1 GCA_016286075.1 Selenomonadaceae bacterium | reverse complement strand
TGCCGCCAGCGACTGCACCGTGAAAACGCGTTACGGCACGTTCAACGGCTTTCTGGACGAAAACGGCGTAAAAACCTGGCTGGGCATTCCCTATGCCAAGCCGCCGGTCGGGAAACTGCGCTGGCAGGCCCCGCAGCCTTTGAAACCGTCCGATGCATCTTTCGACGCAAAAAAATTCGGTTTTTCGGCTTGTCAGGTCGTTGACGAGTATGAAACTGCCTCTATAAACCCGCAAAGCGAAGACTGTCTGACGCTGAACATTTGGAAACGCGGCGACGGTAAAAATAAGCCTGTCATGGTCTTTATTCACGGCGGCGGCTTTCAAAGCGGCGGTTCAAGCGACCCGCTCTATAGCGGAACGAATATTGCGGCTGCGAATGACGTCGTTGTCGTTTCTTTTAACTATCGTGTGAACGTCTTCGGCTTCGTGAACTTCGCAAGCATTGATTCTGCCTTTGAAGACAGCGGTTATCTCGGAATGAAAGATCAAGTCGCGGCTTTGAAATGGGTTAAAGAGAATATCGCTGAATTTGGAGGCAATCCCGACAATGTGACGATTTTCGGCGAAAGCGCGGGCGCGATTTCCTGTATGCTGCAGTCGGTTACCCCTGCCGCCAAAGGGCTTTTCCGGAAAGCAATTCCGCAGTCTGGAAATTTCTTTTACAATACGTCCGAACGTTCCGCCGAACTCGCGGCAATGTATATGGAATTTGGCGGAGCAAAGACGATGCGCGACCTCATGAAGAAATCTTCCGCCGAACTTGTAAAGCTTTACGAGAAAATTAAAAGTGTCCGCCTTGCGCAAACGGCAGCCGATTATTCGCCGACTTGCGACGGAAAATATATGCCGAGTGACCCTTTCCGTGCATTAAAAGACGGCGCCGCACGCGGAATCAAATTTTTAACGGGCACTACGGCGGACGAATGGCGTTATTGGCTGGTATATATGGAGAATTTCTTTGAATTTTTCCGCGCAGAACCCAAAAAACTTTCTCCGATCCTTCAAAAATACAAAGGAACATATACGCCGGAGGAAATTTATCAGAAATGGCTCCAAGATCGCCCGGATACGGAGGAAGCCTTCATCGATTTTGTAAATCAGGTGGATTGGCGCGTCGGGCAGGAATTGGCGGCGGAGTATCAGTCGAATTTCGGCGACGTTTACTATTATCTGTTCAGCGAGCAGTCGACGACTGGAAATTTACGTTCGTGCCATGCGATTGACCTGCCGTTTACCTTCAACTATCCTGAGAAGCTGGTGCCGAATCCCGCGCCCAATCTTGTAAAGCAAGTTCAGGCGTCGTGGGCGGCTTTTGCGGCGACGGGCAGCCCGGACAACGAATTCATTCCGCATTGGGAGAAATATTCCGTCGGCAATCGCCAGACGATGGAGCTGAACTCGAAGGGGTGCGTCTGCCACAAGGATTTGAACACGGAGAATTTAAACAAATTGCGCTATGTCTTTGAAGATTAAGAGAGAATGCTTATGAAGAAGACGGCAATATAGCATAATTCAAAAGCTCCCATACACGAACATTTGCAAAGGCAGGAAGACTAAGCGCTTCCTGCCTTTTTGCAGGATTTTCGGGCGCGTGTCGAATATGAACAATGAATTGAAGGTGTGACAATCTGGAATCACCCATTGACTAAAATATCCCAAGATATAAAATAATAGTTGAAGTCCGCTCAGGGCAAGAAATACTGTACGAGGAGGAGAACCGATGAAAATCTCGAAGAAAGCGTTCAGTCTCTTATTGGCCGCAATTATGGCGTTCAGTTTCGCCGCTTGCGTCTCAGTGGTGCAGGCGGCTCCATTCACAGCTCCGCAAAAGCTGGATCAGTACCTGTACTACATGGAATACACCGACTACGTGCCTAACCTCGCGACAGGCGAACAGGTCAAAACGGGCTTCGCGTGCTCCGCTGTGCGCAACGGAAACTTCTACGGCCGTAATTTGGATCTGGATTACTCCGACGTCCCGGAATTCGTAATCAAGGTTGCCGCAAAAGAGGGACGTTACGCGAGCATAGGACTGGCCGCAGTTCTCACGCTGAAATCCAATGAGGTTGGCAGCGTCTCGGAAGAGCAGCTGCTCGCAATGCCAAACCTGACCTTTGACGGCATCAATGAAAACGGCGTGGCCATGAACTGCAACGTCGCCCCTGCTCCTGATCTGGACTTCGCGACTCTGCTCTCGACCAATTACGGCAAACCGCGCATCCATGCCGTTGCCGTAGTCCGCTATGTCCTCGATCACGCAGAATCCGCCGCTCATGGCGTGGAGCTGCTGAAGAATATGGACATTTACGGCGGTTATGGCACATGGGGGCTT
Organism: Selenomonadaceae bacterium; assembly: GCA_016286075.1. GTDB lineage: Bacteria > Bacillota > Negativicutes > Selenomonadales > Selenomonadaceae > RUG12372. The sequence continues at coordinate 3,587 of JAEERZ010000146.1, read as the reverse complement.
CACTGGATGCTCTCCGACGAGAAGGAGACTTATATCATCGAATGCATTGACGGCGAGCTGGTTGCCAGAAAAGACACTGACAACATCATGACCAACTTCTATGTCAACTACGCGCCGAATACTCCCTACGCAAAGCATATAGCGCGGACAGGGCAGACCGTGGCGGGAAAAACCTATGAGGGCTTCCCCATCCTTACGCCACATGCCTGCGGCGTTGAGCGTTACGCTATCCTGAAGGAGTATTACGCGGAGGGCGGGGAATCCGCCGAAGGAATGGCCCGCTTGATGGAACGCGTGAAATATACCCAGACGTATGAAGCGGATACAAAGCCGTTCTGGTATACGGAATATACTGAGGGAAATCTGACGATTGCAAGTGCTCCTATGGATTTCCAACCGGCTATTCAGGCCTGCATGGATACCTACAAGCTGCACGACAGGAACATTCAGCCCAATAACTTCTGGCAGACATGGCACACGGCGGTTTACGACCTGGCGAATCGGACGCTCCGTCTGAACATCCAGGAGGATTATTCCAGGCATTACGACTTCAAGTTGGACGAATGAAATTCATTGTGTCCCCCTTGCGAATTTTTATGCCGGAAGGAAAATCGAGGCTTTGCGGTGAATGGCATCTTGACAAAACGACATGGAAGCGGCAGAGCAAACCGAGAATGAATAGGGAGGCGAATGTATGAATCGCAGGGAGTTTTTGCGGTTGTCGGCTTTGGGGATGGCCGGCGTTTTGGGCAGTTCGTTTTTCATGGGAACGGGGATGGCAGCGGCGCAGGACACGACAAAAGCAAAGGTCGGCGTCATCGGCGCGATGGAATCGGAAGTCGCAAATCTGAAGAAAGCGATGCGGCTCAAGCGGCGAGTGGAAAAGGCGGGCATGGCATTCCATGAGGGAAGGATAGGGAACATGGACGCCGTTATCGTCCAAAGCGGCATGGGCAAGGTAAATGCGGGTATTTGCGCCCAGATCCTCATTGATGAATTTGCGGTGACGCATATCATCAATACCGGCGTGGCCGGCTCGCTGAACCCGCAATTGAATATCGGCGATATCGTGGTTGCGGTGGACGCCGTGCAGCATGATTTCGACGTGACAGCGATCGGCTTCCCCAAAGGGGAGATTCCTTATACGGGCAAGGTCGCCTTTGCGGCGGATAAGGAACTGCGTCAAAGGGCGATTCAAGCGATCCGGGAGACATTACCGGGAATTGCCGCTGTGGAAGGAAGAATCTGCTCCGGCGACCAGTTTATTGCCTCCCAAAAGGAAAAGAATCGGATCGTTGCAGAATTTGCCGGAGATTGCGTGGAGATGGAAGGCGGCTCCGTTGCCCAGGTGTGCTGCCTCAATGCAATTCCCTTCGTTATTTTGCGGGCGATTTCAGACAAGGCCGATGACAGCAGCCACATTGAATTTGCGGAATTTGCGAAAAACGCATCGAAAAATTCTTCCACGTTGATTCAATTCATGTTGGAGCATTGGCAGGATTTTGCCGCCGTCAGTTGATATGTTGAACGGCTGTATTCATCGACTCCGGAGGGAAAACGGCGTCTAAACGCCGACGTATACGCCTGCATTTTGACGCTCGCGAGATTGACACTACGCGCCGAAATTTCCGATTCGTCTTTTGGCGGGTCCTTTGTGATAATATAGCAGCGCGCTTTCGCGCCTTTAAAACTGTCCACAAGATCTAAAAAAATTTTTCAGCAGCGTCAATTTTTGGAGTCCTGATTTGTATATATAATCAAAGGCATTTAATAATGAACTGATAAGGGAGGATTCTGCTATGCCGATGAACAAAAACGAACTCACGAAAGAAATGCTGGAAAAAGCGATGCAGTGTGAAACTGCGGAAGAACTGATGGCATACGCCAAAACGGAAGGCGTTGACCTTACCAAGGAAGAAGCCGAGGCGTATCTTGCCGAACTGTCGGAGTTTGAGCTGAAAGACGGTGACCTCGAACGTGCTGCTGGAGGAAAGGCCCCGGGCGGCGGTGATAAAAGTATCCCTCCGGAATCGCGCTATTGAGGATTCTACGGTAAACCCCAATTTATCACAATACATTACGCAACAGCCGCAGAGCTTCAAATTCCGCGGCTGTTTTGTTTCAGTATGCCAAATTGCAGTTTTGCTTTCGCGCATTTAAAACTGTCCGCATAATCTAAAAAATTTTTTTCAGCAGCGTCAATTTTTGGAGCCTTGATTTGTATATATAATTAAAGGGCATTAAATAATTAACAGATAAGGAAGGAGTCTATCATGCCGATCAACGAGAAGGAAATCACGAAGGAAATGATTGTAAAGGCAATGGCTTGCGAAACGCCTGAGGAACTTAGGGAGTATGCCAAGAGTGAAGGCATTGAAATCAGCAAGGAAGAGGCGGAGGCTTATTTGGCTGAACTTCAGGATTATGAGTTGGATGACGCTATGCTTCAAAATGCGGCCGGCGGCGGCTTGTTTGAATACTTTAGAGATACCGCTAAAAAAACAGCAGAAGTACTTAAAGAAATTTGCTGAACTTCAGGATTATGAGTCGGATGACGCTATGCTTCAAAATGCAGCTGGTAGCGGACTTTAGAGATACCAGTATTAAATTACGAGAAGATCTTTTTAATGCCGCGGTAAAAAAAGTTAAATTACAGTTTATGCAGAAACGTATCGTCAGCATTGCTCATAGGCGTCGAACAAGCGCCCCTCGATGAAAGGAAGCAGAAGCCTATATGGTGGAGTGGTTGCTATATGGCAGGCTGCAAGAACTGATGAATTGCGTTAGTAAGATGATTCTGCTATGGCAAACAACGAGAATCAAATTACAAAAGAACAGATATTTAAGGCGAGGCATTTAAGATTCAATAGTCTGTAGTGACCCCAAAAAGTTAGACCTAACCGCAGCGGATACGGTTAGGTCTAATTTTTTTGGCCGCTACAGAGCGTCCGTCTTTCCCGACGACATACGATAAAGAACCAGCCCGCCTTTTCGCTCAAAGCCCGTGTTCCAAAGCACCTTGAAATCCAGCCAGCGCCAAGCGCCGAAGGTCACCGCCTTGACGAGGAATGTCCCGCCTTGCTCATCGTAGCCGTTCAGGAGATACCAGTGCCATACGTATTCCTGCATGGATGGGTGGATGTGCAGAAGCGTCAAGGCAGGAATGAGCCAGCCGCCGTCGATCTGTTTCCTGACGGCGTCTTTTGTTTCAGAAAAACTCCGCTCGCCCGGCCACGGCGACATGGCTATTTCTCGTTCTCCATGGTCGCGCAGGAATTGCCCGAAGCCGTCCATATAGATGTCCAGCCGGTCTACGCCCCCCTGCCTCGGATAAAGATACGGCTTCATCATATCCGTGAAATCGACATAATCCCTGCGCGAAATATCGCTCAGGGCGTAAGGGTAAAGCTCCCTCCGGCCTTTGCGGAGCATGAAATAGATACTGCTGTCGCAGGCGGCGACGGCGGCGCAGCCGCCTATATACATCCAAAGTTCCGTGCACCATTCCTGCGACCCGCCGTCGGCCGAGCCCACCGTGCAGTGGGGCAGTTCCCTCTTCATGGCGCTTCCTCTTCTTGCGCCTCGGA
>JAEERZ010000145.1 GCA_016286075.1 Selenomonadaceae bacterium | reverse complement strand
AGTTCAACCTGACTTTTTTATTTTCGGCTGGTGGTCTTCCGACTTTGCGTCCTTGTGTGAGCAGCTTTTCGTCCTTGTTTTTTAGGAACGCCCCGGCGAGTGATGATCCTAATTCCTCCGACTTCGTCTTCCTTCTTGGCATCGCGCTTATCCTCCTTTTTCGTTGCGCCTGTCAATTCTACGATAAAACGCGCATACGCTAACGCCGCAGAATTTGATTTGTCTTTTTTTTCTTTCACATATTCAAACAAGGATTGATGCTTGAACTGTGCTTCCCTGACAGCAACGTTTTCCGGTATTTTCGTCTCAAATATTTTTGTTCCGAACATGTCAGCAAGTGTTTGGAAATCTTTGACCGACGCATTGGTGATGCCATACCGCTCGTGATATTTCGTCAGCAGGATTCCTGCAAGGGCAAGTTTTTTGTTTTTGCGTTTGACATCCTGCACGGATTGGGCCATCCTTTTGAAAGCATTTATGGCAAATTCATCGGTCAGCGCAGGGAAGACGACTTCATCTACTGCTTGCAATGCCTGCGCCGTCATCTCCCCGATGTTTGGCGGGCAATCAATGACAACATAATCATAGTCTTCAGCTATATCTTTTAGAAGCTTTGATAATACTTTTGTATTCAAATCAACACTGACGAGGGCCGCGCCGACTGAAGGAATGAGGTCATATCCGGCTGCCGTTTTTTGGATTGCAGCTTTCGGTTTACACTTTTTCTCAAGGACATCGGCAAGGGAAAATTTCAAGGTTTCTGTGTCAATGCCGCTGGCACGAGTGGCGTCCCCTTGCTGGTCCGTGTCGATTAGCAGAACAGCTTGATTTAAAAGAGAAAGGCCGGCCGCTAAGGCAAGCGCTGTTGTGGTTTTTCCGGTTCCTCCTTTTTGACTGATGATTGCATAACTTTTTTCCATTGTAACACCTCCTAAAGGAAGTATAGCATTTATATTTTCGTATGTAAATACTTATTTTAATTATACAAATAAATATATATATTTATATATAATAAATAAATAAAACCATTGAATTTTAAAGTATAGATTTATATTTTTATATATATCTATATAATTTTATTTTAATAATATTTATATGTATAAATATATGGCTTACTGCCAAACTTTTATGAAGCCGCAATCCAAAATCCATACGTTCTTCTCAAAATCAAAATTAAAAAATGCTTCATCGGAAATTTTCATTTTATATTTGGAAGGGTTTTTCCCTTAAAAGTAGAATTCTTTATTGATTACACACAAATATAAGGAAAAAAGATATTCCGCTCCGCGGTTCGCTGCGAAGCGCGGGAGCTATAAAGGAGCATACATAAGCCGATGAAATGCTGGATTGTGGTCGTGGACGACGAGGCGCTGAGCCTGACAAACGCAAAAACCCTCCTGAACGAGCAGGATATGCGCGTGAGCTGCCTGCGTTCCGGTCAGGATTTATTGAAATTCATGGCGAAGAACGAGCCGGATCTGATCCTCTTAGACATCCTGATGCCGGAAATGGACGGCTTCGAGACATACCAGGCGCTGCGTCAGATGGAGGAAGAGACGGGAAGGAAGAAGACCCCCGTTATCTTCCTGACGGGCTCGGACGACAGCGAGACGGAGCGGCGCGGTCTCAAAGTGGGCGCTTCCGACTTCATCCGGAAGCCCTTCAATCGGGAGATATTGATCCGGCGCATCTACAATACCGTCCTGAACGCCAAGATGATCAAGAGCCTGACGGAAGAAGCCGCCATCGACAAGCTGACGGGCTTTTTGAACAAGGCGGCCGGAACCAAGCGGATTTCGAAGCTTTGCGAAACGGAAACCGGCGCGCTGATGGTTCTCGACCTCGACAATTTCAAGCTGGTCAACGATTTGCACGGTCACGATATGGGCGACCGCGTGCTGAAAGCCCTCGCGGAGGTCATCCGTCGCAACGCGCGGACGGAGGACGTGGCGGCGAGGATCGGCGGCGACGAGTTCATGTTGTTTTGCCGCGGCATGACCGACGAGAGCGGCGTGACGACGCTGACGCAGCGGCTGAACGAGCAGATGTTGAAAGAAGCGGCGGAGCTGCTCGGAGAGGGATTCGATATTCCCTTGGGCATCTCCGTCGGCGCGGCGATGGCGCCGGCGCACGGGAAGGATTATGAGACGCTGTTTTCGCTGGCGGACGGCGCGCTGTATCGGGCCAAGCGAAACGGCAAGCACGGCGCCCTCGTTTACCACCCCGAGGCGGACTCGGGTGATTCCGGCGAAGGCGATCCCAAGAAGGAACTGGCCCGCATCACGAAGATCGTGGAGGAGCGGAATGAGGCCGGAGGCGCGTTCCTGCTCGGCATGGAGCAGTTCTCTTTCATTTACCGTTTCGTGAAGCGTTTCGGCATGCGCTACGGCGGCAAAGCGGTCAAGCTGCTGTTCGTCCTGTCGGGAAAAGACGGCGACGGGGCGCAGAGCCAGAAGATCGGCGACGTGGCGGCGAAATTCGGCCTCTGCTTGCAGGACACGCTGCGCCGAAGCGATATCATGCTGCAGAGCAAGCCGAATCAATTCTTCCTGTTCCTGCCGCAGCTTTCGGAGGAGGATTTCCCCAAGGTGCTGCAGAGGATCATGGCGGCCTGGAAGGCGCGGGAGCCCCATTCCGAGGTCAGCATCGACTACGCCGTCGAGTACGTCGCCTACGAAAAAAAGATTTACGATCATGGGGAAGAGCCGAAGCCGTAACGGGAGGAACCGTCTGTGCGAAGAGTCATCATCATCGCGTTCCTGATCCTTGCCGCAGCTCTGGCGGCCATTCTCTATATCAGGAGCGACGAATTGAATACGCCTGTGTCCGAGAAATACATGAAAGTCGGCGTGCTGCTGAGCGGAAGCCGCTCGGACAAGAATTATTGCCAGGCGCATTATGAGGCGCTGGAGTCCCTGCGGAATGACTTCAATCTGGATATCGTCTATCGGGAGAACGTGGTCGGGGATTGTTACCCGGATATCATCAGCCTGATTCGCGACGAAGACTGCAAAGTCGTCGTGGGGGTTTCCTTCCAGTTCGGGGACGACATGAAGCGGGCCGCGGAGATGTATCCCGACGTGTATTTCCTGCATACGGGGGGAACCGAGGCGCGGAGCAATCTTTCCTCGTTTTTCGGCAGGATGTATCAGGCGCGGTATCTTTCGGGCATCATCGCGGGCATGAAGACGAGGACGGGGCAGCTGGGCTATGTGGCGGCCTTCGACATCCCCGAGGTCATCCGAGGCATCAACGCCTTTACCCTCGGCGTGCGCAGCGTGCGGCCGGACGCCGTCGTGCATGTGCGCTACTGCAATTCCTGGACGGACGACGAGGCGGCAGGGATCGCCTGCGCGGAGCTTTTGGAGCGCCACCCGATCGACGTGATCGCTATGCACACGAATTCTCTCGCGCCGCACAAGGAGGCGGACCGGCGGGGGGTGTGGTCCGTCGGCTGTAACCGGGACAGCGCGGAGGAGTTTCCCAATACGTATTTGGCCGCCTGCGTCTGGAAATGGGACGACTGCTACCGCAAACAGATACTTGACTGCCTGCAGGGGAAATTCCACGGAAGCAACGTGTGGATGGATATAAACGACGGCATCGTCGCCATTTCGAAGCCCACCCGCCATGTGGACGTGCGCGCGGTGGCGGCGGTGCAGGCCGTCAATGAGAAAATGCGGAATCGGACCTTTGACGTGTTTTACGGCCCGATCAAGGACACCGCGGGCATTATCCGCGTCGAGAAGGGCGAATCCATGTCGGATTCCGAAATGCTGAACGGCTTTTTTTGGTATGTGGAGGGCGTGACGATTGAAGGGAATTGACGACTCGCATCGCTTCCAAAAGCTTGCGGCCAGGGAATGGGTGGAGCGCAACCTGCCGCTCATCTTGGTGATGCTCACCGTATTCGTGCTGATCGTCGTGATACGGAGCTTCCGGCTGCCGGAGCCGGAGCGGCACGTCACGGTAGGCTGCGTCTTGGTGGGCGGAAAAACGGACGGCGGCTGGAATGAAAGCCACTACAAGGGGATTTTGGACGCTTGCGACGACAACACGGATTATCCCTGCGTGCTGGTCGTGCGGGACAACGTCCCGGAGGAGGCGGAAGCGCTGTTTGCCGCCGTGGACAGTCTCGTCGACGACGGCTGCAACGTCGTTTTCCTGACCAGCTTCGGCTACGGGCAGTATATGGACAACGTCGCGAGGAAGTATCCCCGCGTCGCCTTCTTCGGCGTCTCGGGCAAGGGAGAGGCCAGGAACTCCACCTCGTATTTCGCCCGGCTGTATCAGGTGCGCTATTTGACCGGGATCATAGCGGGCTATCAGAGCCGCACGGGCGTGCTGGGCTATGTGGCGGCCATGCCCAACCCTCAATCCATCCGGGGCATCAACGCTTACGCGTTGGGCGCGCGATTGGCCAATCCGAAAGCGAGGCTCATCGTCCGTTTCACCGGGAGCTGGGACGACGAGAGCGCGGAGCGGGAAAGCGTCGCCCTGCTGCAGGCGGAAGGGGCGGACGTGATCGCCTACCATGCGGACAAGCCGAACGCGATAAAAGAGGCGGAAGCCCGGGGCCTTTTCAGTGTGGGCTACGACGCCGTGCGGGAGAGCTATTCCCCTCGTTTCCTGACGGCGGCGCTCTACGACTGGAACGTCCTTTACAAGAAAGTGCTCGACGACTATCTGAAAGGCGGCACGAACTTTTCCCGCAGCTATTGGCTCGGCCTGATGGAACATGCCGTCAAGCTGCATCCGCTGTCCCCTGCGGTGGGGAGCAAGGCGGCCGCCGCCATGGAATGGGAGAAAGGGCGAATGATGGCGGACTGGGACGTGTTTTCCGGTCAGATTCACGACAACGAAGGAGGGCTGCGCTGCGGGCGCGGCGAGCAAATCAGCGACGAAGAACTTTTCTTGAGGATGAACTGGTTCGTCGAAGGAGTAGAGATTTATGAGTAAGTGGACGTCCTGGCTGAAAGAAAAGGGCGCCGTCTTTTCCATGGTCATATTTGCCTTGGTGCTGCTGCTTGTCGGTTGGCTCTTTCAGGGCAAGGTAGCGGAGCTTTTGACCGATTACACGGCGCACCAGACGCGGAGGCAGGCGGAAGCGCTGGCAAACCAGGCTTCGGAAAAATTATTGACGGAGCTGGAGAATTTAACGTATATCGCCGCCCGGATCGAATCCAATCCGCAGGAAGTCGGGCGGTTCATGCCGGCGATCGTCAACGACGCGGGCGTGAAGCACGGCTTGCTCACTTTGGACGGCATGGCGCTGTATGGGGACTCCTTTCCCCCGCAGATGTATACCGGCATCCAGACCGCGTTCCGGGGCAAGAGCGCCATCTCTTTCGTGCACAATCAGGGCCTCTTGTTCACCTGCCCGGTGTTCCATGCCAGGAATATAAAATACGTCCTTTACCGGTTCTATCCGATGGAGGCCATCGAGAGACGTTTTGCCATCAGCTGTTATGACGACCTCGGCAAGGCCATGGTCGTCGCCCGGGACGGGGACGTCATCGTTCCCTTTGTGGGAAATGAGCCGAAAGACGTCGAGTTTTTCCAGAGCAAGGACGTGCAGGATTTCTATCAGAAGAGAATGCATCGGGAGATGGAAATTTCGGTGGCGGCGGCCCGCGCTTTCGGGAGAGGGAAGGACGGGATGATCCTGTTCGAGGCGGAGATTCCGGGCACGGATTATCTGGTCGCCGGGTTCGTGCCGACGGAAAAAGCCTCCGAGGGCATAGGAGACATCACGAAACTGGTCATCTTGGTATTCAGTCTTTTGATGCTCTTAGTCGCGGTGGGCGCCTGGTACCTGACCGGCGTCCGGGTAAAGATACAGGAGAGCGAGGAACTTCGAAAGGCGAAAGAAATGGCGGAGGAGGCGTCGCGGGCCAAGAGCGACTTCCTTTCCAATATGTCC
>JAEERZ010000144.1 GCA_016286075.1 Selenomonadaceae bacterium | reverse complement strand
CTCTCGGCGTAACCATCCAGCCGTCCTGTATGAACGTTTTGCTGTTGCCGATGATGACCATCGAGAACATATCTATGTCCTCTTTCGTAAAATCCCGAAGGTTGGACAAAATCTTCTGCTCATCCGGCCGTGAGGCATTTTTCACAATCCCCACCGGAGTAGACGGCGATTTGTATTGAAGCAAGATATCGTGTATTTCGTCAATGTTTTTGACGCGGGACTTGCTTTTCGGATTATAGAGCGCGATGACAAAATCGCCCTGCGCCGCGAGGGACGCCCGTTTTTTTATCAATTCCCACGGCGTCAGCCTGTCGCTGAGACTGATAACCGCAAAATCATGCATCAACGGGGCGCCGAGCACAGCAGCCGCCGCATTGACTGCGGACAGCCCCGCCACGATATCGACTTCCGGACGCTTCGCTTCGTCGTACTGAAGCACGATCTCCAGCACAAGACCCGCCATGCCGTAAACGCCGGAATCGCCGCTGGAAACCATTATCGTATTTTTTCCTTCCGCCGCCGTTTGCACTGCAAGCTTGCAGCGGTCTACCTCCTGCATCATCCCCGTGCCGATAATCTCTTTGTCTTTCAATAACGGCTCGATTAAACGAATATACGTCGTATATCCTGCCACGACCTCCGCGTCCTGAATCGCTTTGAGCGCCTTTGGCGTCATCTGTTCCTGTCCGCCGGGGCCGAGTCCTACGACCGTTATTTTTCCCATATCAATGCCACCGTCGCTTTCTCCCATTTTGTTTTCGGCAGCGCAATCCGCCCCTGTCTAACGCAACAGAGCGCCGCCGCTTCGCAAATATTGCCGACGCCGATTTGGCCCCGAACAAAATCGGACTCTTCGAGCCCGTAAGCATCAATCTTTTCCTGAAGCGCGCCGTTGTCAAAAAAGCGCGCCTCTATGCCGAGGTCTTTCGCCAATCCTAACAACCCCGCCTCGTCACGTTTTACCTCCGTGCTGGCAATTACGGACACCGCTTCTATATCTTGCCCGATACGCGCGCAAGCCTCCGCGAGCGCTTTTTTCAAAGCTTCCTTCGGAATGCCGCGCCTGCACCCCATACCGGCGACTAAGCGACGCGGAACCAACGACAACAATCGTTCGGAACGCAGGGAATCATTATCCGTAATGAATACGGTCAGCGTCTCCGCCCGAAGAGCCTCCTCTGTCGATAAACGCACAAAGGAAATTCCCCGTGCGGAAAGAGCCTCTTCAAAAAACTTTTGTCGCGGGAGCGCATCGTCTATCGCATATACTATATTTTCACCCGTCAAAAGAGCGCCGTTCATGACCTGAATCATCGGCTTCGGTACAGGCCGCAGCCCTATCTCCGTCGCCAATGCGTCGGGCGCCGTCAATCCGTTTGCATCCGTCGCCGTCGTAACAACCGGCTCTCCCCCGAGACAATCCGCAACCCGTAACGTCAGAGCGTTGCCCCCTCCGACATGGCCGGAAAGCAGACTGACGATATGACGGCCCATTTCATCGGCAACCAACACCGCGGGATCGGTCAGCTTGCCCCGCAAATGGGGCGCAATCATACGAACCGCGATTCCCGCCGCCATAAAAAAAATCAAAGCGTCGTACTTTTGGAACGCCTCCGCCACCGCGTCGGGCAGACGGTCAAAACGCTTTGCCGAGACTTCCTGTTCCCGGTCGTTTTTAAGAAACAACTCGACAGAATCGCAGGAAAGCCCGTCCTTTAGACGCAGCGCCGACTCCACGCCGCGTTTCGTCGCGGCAAAAACGGCGCATCTCATTTCGACGCTGCACGGAACATGTGGCTGAACTCCGGCGCGTAAAGACGCGACAGGGAATAGTCGGCGTCGAGACAACGGCTGACGACGATCATCGCCGTGCGCGTAATTTTCTCCGCCCGCACCTTTTCGGCTATCGTTTCCAGCGTCGCGCGAATAATCTTCTGATCCGGCCAAGTCGCCTTGTGCACGATGGCAATCGGCGTCGTCTTATCATAACCGCCCGCAATCAGTTCCTTCACCACGTCCTCAATCATGTGGACGCTCAGGAAAATACACATCGTCGCCTGATGGGCGGCGAGGCTTTTCAAACTCTCTTCCTTCGGGACCGGCGTCCTGCCCTCGTCCCGTGTGATGATAATCGTCTGGGAAATGTCCGGCAACGTATATTCCTGCTTCAGCGCCGCCGCCGTCGCGAGGAACGAGCTGACGCCCGGCACGACCTCAAACTCGATATTGCGCTTTTTGAGCTCGTCCATTTGCTCCTGAATCGCGCCGTAAATTGCCGGATCTCCGGTATGCAGGCGAACTACGAGTTTTCCTTTCTGCACGGATTCCGTAACCTTATCGATCACTTCCGGAAGCGTCATCGTCGCCGAATTGAAAATCTCCGCGCCCTCCTTGGCAACCTTCAGCACATCGGGATTGACCAACGAACCCGCGTAAATAATCACGTCCGCTTCTTTGAGAAGCCGCTGTCCTTTGACCGTGATAAGTTCCGGATCGCCGGGACCCGCGCCGACAATAAATACCTGCATCCTGTCTGCCTCCTAAGTCTATTTCCGTAAAAATAGTCTATTTCTTTTCTCCCGTTACAATATAAATCGGGTTAATCGCCTTCGCCATATCGTAAGCGCCCACCGCCTGCAAGCGGTTGATCTGCACCTGTATCGCCTCATAGGAAAAAGCGTCCGAATGCCCGCGAAAATAATCAAGCGCTGCCGCCAAGGTTTGGATCGTGATGCAATTTATCACAACGCGACTACCTGTCTTAAAACGAGTGGAAATCTCGTCCAATATCTCGGAAAGCCTGCTTCCGCTGCCGCCTATAATGGCGACGTCGCAATCCGGCAAATCCTTTAAAGCGTCCGGCGCTTCGCCTTCGACGACCGTTAAATTATCGACGCCGAATTTTTCCTTGTTCTGCTCAATCAACGAAACGCCTTCGGCATTCCGTTCCACAGCGTAGACACGGCCTTGACTGGCAAGACAGGCCGCCTCCACCGACATCGAGCCGGTGCCCGCGCCGATATCCCAAACGACGTCTTTGGGCATGATGTGCGCCTTGACCATCGTCAGCACCCGAATCTCCTGCTTCGTCATCGGCACCTTGCCGCGAATAAACGCCTCGTCCTCAATACCCAGCCCCATCATCAGCCAATCACCACCACGACGCAATGTGTTTCTTCCCGTTCCGAGACTGCCCCGCCGAGAGTCGTCCGTACGATGCGCTCGTCGTCATAAGACAGGCGCGCGCAAATCGCAGTTTTGGCTTCCTTCGGCCAGCCGAGCTCCATCAGCAGCTTTGGAATCGTCCGAGAACTATACGCCTTGTCCGTGATGATGCCAAGCACACGTCCCGGCGTATAGGAAAGCTCTTCATCCGACGGGCGCCTGCCGTGAAAACTCAAAAAGCTTGCGTCATGCCACGGAAGGGCCAGCCGCGCAAACGCGAATTGCACCGAGCTGATGCCGGGAATGACCTGCAAAAGCTCCTCATCATAGGAACGCCGGAGGGCGTCCAAAAGAGAAAAATACCCCGGGTCGCCCGAAACCATCACGACAACGTCCTGCTCGCGAAGCTTCTCATCAATAAAGGACAGAACGGCGGGAATATCGCCGCGAATCGTCATCGTACATTGTCCCTCGACGGCAAAATCCGCAAGGGCGCGGCTTCCGCCGACGAGAACTTTCGCCGAACGAATGGCATGAAGCGCGGCGGGAAGCACAAAATCGGGATTTCCCGGACCAATTCCCGCTACAATCACTCGATGTTCCAATGAAAACCCCTTCCTATCTCCCGCGCATGCTCATCCATGCCGAGGAGTTCGCCCTTCAGCGTCACCATCACCGTGCCCACCGAAAGCTCGCCGAACACGTGGCGTTCCGAACGGAGCGACGCGCGCTCCGCCAATATATCATAAACCTTCGTCATTCCATATTCTTCGATAATCGGCATCGCGTCCTCGGTAGTCGTCGCCGCGAGCACGCGCCGGACGCCCTCGGCGGGCATCCCTTCCGCCGCCGCGTAGGCCGCAATCGCTTCCAATCGGCCGTCGCCGACGCGATTGTGCGTATGGAAAACGCCTGCCGCGACCTTTGCCAATTTCCCAAGATGACCGAACAACAGCACTCGCTTGATTTTCCGCTCTGCCGCCGCGTCCAGCATAAAGCCGATGAAATTGCTCGTTTGCACAATCGCCTCGCGCGGCAGTCCAAATTTCACGGCAATATTTTCGCCGATCTTGCCGGGTACGAAAATCTGCGTATCGTAACCCGCCGCCTTTGCGACGTCGATTTGCGGCAACAGGGAATTCTTGAAACCTTCTTCCGACATCGGGCGCAGAACCCCGGTCGTGCCGATGACGGAAATTCCGCCGACAACGCCGAGCACGGGATTGAGAGTTTTTTTCGCCAGTTCCGTCCCCGCAGGAATCGAAACTGTGACTTCCAACGCCGCGTCGTCGCCCAAAATCTCGCGGACAACCTGCTCCGTCAATTTTTTCGGCCCCGGATTGATCGCGGGACTTCCGACAGGCACGGACAGCCCGGCCTTAGTCACCGTGCCGATTCCCTCGCCCGCCTGAAATACGACGCCGCTGCCGGGAGGAAGGGTACGAATCGTCGTGAATACGGAAGCGCCGTTCGTGATATCCGGGTCGTCTCCGGCGTCCTTTACAATCTCAACACGAACGCCGTCGTCCGTTTCCTCAATGCTTTTAACGGGAATCTCCAACGGCGTTCCGTCCAAAGCGATCAGTTTCAGACGTTCACAATATTCTCCCGCGCGATACAATAACGCAGCCTTGACTCCTGCCGCCATACAGGCGCCGGTCGTGTATCCCCCCCGCAGTTCTTTTCCCAAAGCAACCCTTCCTCAATATCGAACATCAAGCCGAAAATTTATATCATTTTTTATACATTGATTCACTTTTTCACACTTTACTATTATAACATAACTTTTTCAACTAACAACTTTTTTCTGTATGGGATATAATGGGAAGACAGCAAAGGAAGTGTCGTTTATGAAATTCCGTCTCCCACAGGCTTATTTCAGCAAAATCATGCGCGCCATCATCGAGTTTGAGATGATCGAGCGCGGCGATAATATCTTGATCGGGCTTTCCGGCGGAAAGGACAGCCTGCTTTTGACCTATGCGCTGGCGATGATGCGCGAACGGACAAAAGGGAAATTTGCCCTGCGCGCGCTGACCATAGATCCGATGTTCAGCGAAAACTTCGACGCCGAAGCTCTTTCCCGTTTCTGCGCCTCGCTGGACATTCCCCACGAAATCGAAAAAGTCGATATCGCGGGAGTGATTCAAAGCAGTCCGAAAAACGCGCCCTGCTTCACCTGCGCCTTTTTTCGACGCGGCGCGATCAATCGCGTCGCTACGGAACGTCAATGCAATAAGATCGCCTACGCGCACCATAACGACGACGCGGTGGAAACGCTGCTCCTGAATCTCCTGTACTCGGGACAAATCGGCACGTTCCAGCCGAAAACATATTTAGACCGAACGGACTTGACCGTGATTCGGCCGCTGGTCTATCTTCGCGAGCAGGAAATCGTCGACGCGATTCCCTATCACGGCATGACGCCCGTAAAATCGCCCTGCCCCATCGACGGCAAGACGAAACGGGAAACGGTCAAGAAGCTCGTCGCCGACCTGACCGAAAAAAATCCGCTTATATACGAGCACTTAGCTTCCGCCATGCGCAAAAACGGCGGCGGGGAAATGAACAGACTCTGGCCCGCCGCCAAAAGCAGAAAAGAAATGCGGGAAAGTTACGACCGCTTTATGCACGAATAAAGCCTGCTGTCCTCATTTCCCGCGAATCTGCGTATCGTAATTCTCGTCGCCGAAGAACCGAGGCCGGGACGCGTCAAAGTCGTCGTTGATAACGCTCTTTTTCGGATTCCATTCCTCGGT
>JAEERZ010000143.1 GCA_016286075.1 Selenomonadaceae bacterium | reverse complement strand
ACAACACTTTGCTTTCTTGGAACTCCTCCCGGCACTTCGTGCCAAGAAACATGCCACTGGCATGTTTCTCCTCTGAGAGGAGTGCGTAATTGCGCGTTTTTAGCCTCCCTCTATGAGGGAGGTGGCACGCCGGAGGCGTGACGGAGGGAGTATTTAGACGTTCATTCATTCTTCCATTGCTTTGCCGCAGTCTGTATATAGCGGGTCCTTTGGTTTCGTATCCATTCTCCCACAGCTTCCCCGCACAGTTCCTCCGGCGCGTCGCCTCCCCGGATTGCCAGCAGTTCTTTTATGAGCGAATCGTAATGTTGAAAATACGGCGGCAATTCGCCGTGGTCAACGCAAAAGACATGCAACACCTCTTTAGCCGGAACCGGCAATCGGGACAACGCGACGAGGAGCTCCGCAATCTTCCCCGGCTTTTTCAGGCGCGAAGCCCGCATATGCTCTTCGATGACAAATTCCGCAACTTGCAGCCAGATCCGAGGAAGCTGCATCCTGCGATTCCATTCTTCCAGCACCGTAAGTCCCCGGATCTCATGTCCGTAATGATGCGGCAAAAGCGATTCCGGCGTCGTGCCCTTCCCGATATCATGCACAAGAGCCGCAAAACGGACGACGATATCCTCTGTTCTCTCCGCGACCGCGTCAACCGTTTTCATCGTATGCTCAAACGCGTCTCCTTCCGGATGGAAGGCTTCCGGCTGCGTCTTCCCAATCAAGGCGAATATTTCCGGGAAGATCGCATCCAATAATCGCGCCGTATGCAGCGTACGAAAAAAAACGGAAGGGTGCGCCGCCGCAAGCGCGCGAGAAAGCTCTCCCAAAATACGCGGCTGCGGCTCCCTCGTCAATTCTTCCCGACAGGCAGCCATCAACTCTATGGTATGCGGCTCTACCGTATAACCAAATACCGCAGCCTGTCTCGCCGCCCGAAGGGCGCGCACCGGGTCCTCCAGGAAACGCTCCGAGACGGCGCGAATCCTGCAGGAACGAATATCCTCTTCTCCTCCGAAAAGGTCAATCCTTTCGGGAGGCCGTCCATCCGAAAAGAGCTCCAACGCCATCGCGTTCATCGTCGTATCCCGGCGTGAAAGATCATCCTCCAAGGCGACGCTTTTATCCGCGCGAGTCTCGAACCCCAGATAGCCCGTCCCCGTTTTGCGCTCCGTCCGGGCAAGCGCGATTTCCGACGACGCCCCGTCAATTTTCAGCAAGAATACGGGAAACGACCGTCCCACTTTCTGAATGCCCGGAAACAACCCGCAAAAAGTATCTTCATCCAAGCCTGCCACGACATAATCTTTATCTTTCGGCTCTGCGCCGCGTATATAATCGCGTACCCAGCCTCCCACGATTGCCACGCGTCCGCCGGCTTCACGAATCCGTCGTACAAATTGCACTTCTTCCATAATCAATCCGCCTCGTCAGATATGAAAACTGCCTCCGAAAACGGAGGCAGTGCGTATCGCATATAAATCGATCCAAAGTAGACAACGAAAATTCATTCATCCGCGCTTTCCAAATAATTGCGCACAGCTTTGCAGGCTTCGCCGTATGCCTCCGTCACCATATCCACGATCGCCTGTACCTTCTCGGGGCTCTCGTCCTCTTTCAGCTTCAGCGCCGCTTCATTGGCCGCATTATGTAAACGATCAAGGCTGAGATTTGCCGACGTCCCGATCAGCGTATGGAGCGCCTCATCCGCCATGACGATATTTTCCATGGCTGCCGCAGCGCAAAATTCTTCATAGGAACCGTCATAGAGAAACTTTGCCAAATACTCGCGATACAATTTCTTGTCCCCGATAAAACGCTCCAACCCGCTTTCAATGTCAATTACTAAAATCTTCTCCTTGTTCTCCATGACATGATCTCCCTTCATTATCTCATAAAGCGGTCGATTGCCTGTTCCAATCGATTCAACGCTTCTCTGTCATTGTCCTGCACCGCGTCGAAAATGCAATGTTCCATGTGGTCTTTTAAAATGATCTTCCCGACGTTCTTTAGCGCCGCATCTACCGCCGAAAGCTGCAAAAGGACTTCGCTGCAATCCCTTCCTTCTTCCACCATACGGCGAACGGACTGCATATGACCAATCAAACGGGCCATACGATTCAATACCGCTTTCGTTTGCGTGTGCGGATGATGATGCGGATGCGTATGCGCCGGCTCCAAACGAGATTCCTTGCGGTCTTCTGTATTTTTCTTTCTATCCACTTTCCTGCCGCCCCTTACAGACCGTTTCGTGCTCCGATACGCCGATAGGTTTCCAATTCCTGCATCATGACGTCATATTTTTCCAACAGATCATCGCTATAAAGTCCTCCGCGAAGAGGCTCCACGATCTTCACGATAATATCGTACAGCGGCGTCAATCCCATATTTGCAGTAAGCCCTTTAAGCGTATGCGCATGACGAAACGCCGCATCTGCATCTTTGGCCTTTAATGCCTCGTCCAATGCGGCAAACGCCGGATCATCCAAAAATTTTTTATAGCATTTCGCATAAAAATCTTCTTTATTCAAAAACCTGTTAAGCGCGCCTTCCACATCACAGCCGCGCTCGCGAAGCTCATTCAGCAACGCGCCCACAGTCTCGCCTCCACAATCAAAATCTCTTATTCATTATATCATGGTAATTATTTATTTGCACAAAAAATTAGATAACAGAACAGGAAAAAATTGCAGGCAGGAAAATAACAACTTGTGGCGAATTATTTTCTATTAAGTATAAAATGTTTTGCGGAAAAATGAGTCGGAGCGTCATGAAAGAGAGCGGATTTTTTATGGAAAGATATGAATTCCCAAAAGACCAGAAGGCTTTCATCGAGGAATTGAAGCAGCCTTTTGCCGTTTATCAGTATTTGAATAAAAAGGTCGTTACGCTTGCTCTTTCCGACGGATTTTGCAAATTGTTCGGATACGAGGACCGCGCGAAAGCGTATCATGACATGGATTACGATATGTATAAGGCGGTCCATCCGGACGACGTCGCGCGCATTGCCGACGCCGCCGTACAATTCGCTGCCCATGGCGGAAAATATGAAGTAATCTACCGGACAAAGAACAGAGAAACCGCAAGATATATTATCATCCATGCGCTCGGCGAGCACGAGATCACCGAGACAGGGGCTCAGATTGCCTATATCTGGTACACGGAGGAAGGCGAATTTACGAACGAAGGCGGCTCGGAGCTGAACCGCCTCATGAACAACGCGCTCCACGGGGACAGCATTCTGAAAGCGAACCGTTACGACTACCTGACCGGGCTGCCCAGCATGACGTATTTCTTTGAGTTGGCCGAGATTGCGCGAAAAGAGATGCAGGCGGCGAAGAAAAGCCCTGTGCTCCTGTATATCAATCTCCTCGGGATGAAGCATTTCAACTATAAACATGGCTTCGCGGAGGGAGACCTCCTGCTGCGTTCCTTCGCAAAACTGCTGAGCCGCTTATTCCACAGTGAAAACTGCTGCCGTATCGGCGCCGATCATTTTGCTGCGGTCGCGGATGAGAACGGGCTTGAGGAAATACTCCGCCGTCTGTTTGCGGAATGGCAGGAGATGGATGAGAACAAAAATCCTCCTGTCTGCATCGGCATCTATCCGGCTCGCATTGAGGACGTTCCGGCCAGCTCGGCCTATGATCGGGCAAAAATTGCCTGCGACGCCATCAAGGGAACTTATGCCTCGAATTTTAATTACTACAACCAGACGCTACGGGACGACCTCACAAAGCAACAGTACATCCTCGACAATTTCGACAAGGCCCTCTCGGAAAAATGGATCCAGGTCTATTACCAGCCGATTATACGAGCGGTGAACGGCAAGGCCTGCGACGAGGAAGCGCTGGCGCGGTGGATCGATCCGGTCAAGGGCTTCCTCCCGCCGCTCTCGTTCATCCCGTATTTAGAAGCCGCGGGAATCATATACAAACTGGATCTGTATGTGCTCGACCGGGTCTTAGAAGACATCAAGACAAAAGAAGCGGCAGGGATTTATATCGTCCCCCATTCCATCAACCTTTCCCGCTCGGACTTCGACGCCTGCGATATCGTGGAGGAAGTCAGGAAACGCGTGGACGAGGCGGGCGTCAGCCGCGACAGGATCAGCGTCGAGATCACGGAAAGCGTGGTGGGACGCGATTTCGAGTTCTTGAAAGTGCAGATCGAGCGCTTCCAGTCCCTCGGCTTCCCCGTATGGATGGACGACTTCGGCAGCGGTTATTCTTCGCTGGACGTCCTGCGCAGCGTCAAATTCGATCTGATCAAATTCGACATGGGCTTCATGCGGAAGCTTGACGAAAGCTACAACGGCAGAGTGCTTCTGTCCGAATTGATAAAAATGGCCATCGCGCTGGGCGTGGATACCATCTGCGAAGGCGTCGAGACTGAGGAACAGGTGCGTTTCCTGCAGGAAAGCGGCTGCTCCAAGCTGCAAGGCTATCATTTCAGCAAACCGGTTCCCTTCTCCCATGTGCTGGAATGGCAAACAGAACATAGGCCGGACGGATATGAAAATCCCGAGGAATCTTCCTATTACGAATCCATAGGCCGTATCAATCTTTACGACTTTTCCGCAATCGCCAACGAAGATGAGGCCGCGTTTCACAACGCGTTCAATACGCTCCCCATGGGCATTCTCGAAATCAAGGACAACGCTTCCCGTTTTGTGCGAAGCAATCCGTCGTATCGAGATTTCATCAAGAGATTTTTCCATTATGACTTGTCCAGACAGGACGCGACTTTTGTGAAGCATGACGGCAACTTTACGCGCAATATTGTCCGTAACTGTTGCGAGCATGGGGTCCGCTCTTTCTTCGACGAAAAGATGCCGGACGGCTCCGTCGTGCATTCCTTTGCCCGGCGAATCGGCGTGAATCCCGTCACGGGAAATATCGCGGTGGCGGTGGCAGTGCTGTTCATTTCCAATCCGAATGAGGACGCGACTTATATGGATATCGCAAGGGCACTGGCGACCGACTATTACAATATCTACGTCGTGGATCTGGAAACGGATCAGTTTGTCGAGTACAGCTCCCTCGTCGGCGGGCAGGATATGGCGGTGGAACGGCGCGGCGAGGACTTCTTCGAGTCCAGTAAGCGGGACGCCTACCGTATTTATGAGGAAGACCGGGAAATCTTCTACGAGGCTTTCTCCAAAGAGCGGATTGTCAAGGCGCTGGACGAGCAGGGCGTTTTCACGGCGACCTATCGTCTGGTGGATACCGGCGTCCCGGTGTACGTCAACATGAAAGTCACCAGGATGCAACCGGGCAGCAGCAAGATCATTCTGGGCGTCAGCATCATCGACGCCCAGATGAAACAGCAGGAGCATTTCAAGGAACTGCAAAAAGAACGCGCGATGCTGGTCAGGGTCATGGCGCTCTCCGACGGCTATCTCAGCCTCTTCTCGGTCAATCCGGAAACGGGCAATTTCGTAGAATATACGCGCTCATACGCCACCCTCGGTACGCCGAAGGAAGGCAACGATTTCTTCGGTCAGTCGGCCGAAAACGTCCCGAACGTTTTGCACCCCGACGATCAATCCGCGTTCCTGCAGCGGTTCTCAAAGGAAAACATCATGCGGGATATTCAGGAGAAGGGAAGCTTTACCATCCAATACCGGCTGATGGTGGACGGCGTCCCCACCCCCGCCGAGCTCAGGATCGCGCCGTTCAAAGAAGGAAAAGAACTCAGATGGTTCGCGGGCGTAAAGAAACGATAAAAAAGCAAAAAACGCGCGGAGAGAAGCAATATTCTCTCCGCGCGTTTTTCTTTTCTCTTATTTCACGGCAATCGTCACCGTCTCGCCGTTGACGTCCCACTCCTTGCTGAAGCCTTCCATCGTACCGTAGACCACGGAATTGGCCAGCGTGACCTTTTTCAGCGTTTCCTCGTTCTTCCTGACGATCTCTGTGAGCTTGTCGTTGCCCGAAATCCCCACCGCGATATGGTCGGTGACCTCGAAGCCGTTTTCGCGGCGCATG
>JAEERZ010000142.1 GCA_016286075.1 Selenomonadaceae bacterium | reverse complement strand
AGTCCGACGCGGCTCCATGTCGAGCCGCCGCCCAGGTCGGAGTCCTTCACGCGCTGTACCAGCGTATAGCGTCGTGCCGTCGGTTCGATCTCATGGAACCGGCCCTGACGGATGGTGACGACCGCGTTCTTCAGGCTTTCGCGGTCGAGGGAGCGGCAGGAGAACCGCAGGCGGAGCTGATACGTCTGCGCCGCCGCCTCCAGCGCGGCGAAATCCACATGCCCTGTGCGGCCCTGCTCGATCTGAAGGCTCATCACGTTGCAGTACGGAGTCAAAAGATACGCCTCCGCCTCGACTTCCTGCTCCTTGTTCTCGTCCGGCGTGCGCCCGGACACTTCCGCATCCGCGTGGGAGCGGTAAGCGAAACCCACGCGTTTTTTCGGGACGAGCTTGTTCGCCTCGATCTTCGCCGCCGATATCTCGTCCTCGGCCAGCCCCTGCGCCGCCATTGCCGGCTGCGCTCCCGTCAGCATCGCGGCTGCCGCAATCGCCGCGGCCGTCTTTTTCCATACGTTCATTTTGATGAACCTCCTTTTTATGATGGGAAAATGTTAATAATCATCGGTTATTTATGGGATTGGCGTTTCCTGCCGCAGCGCCGCGACGAATTCTTCGTAAAGGCGCAGCAAGGCTTCATGGTTCGCGCGGATTTCCGCGAGGGCCTTTTCTTTTTCCTCCGGGTCGTCCGACGCTAAGAATCGTTTGCCAGCCATTTCCGACGCTTTCGCCGCCGCGGAGAGCCTGAGTCCGCCCACGGACAGGGCGGTGGATTTCAGGGAGTGCACGGCGTCGGTGTAAGCGTTCCAATCTTCCGAGGCGAAGAGCTCCCCGATTTGCGCGCTCTTTTTTTCATGGAGGCCCGCGAAGACGCCGGCTAACTTCTGGAAGATTTTTTCGTTGCCCGCGCTGTATTTGAGCGCCGCTTCATGGTCGAAGACGGGGGTATCGCCTGAAGCTTCCGGCGGAGCGGGAGGAACAGGAGTGGGTGCGGGCGTTTCAGGTTCCGGCGCGGGTTGGACTTTCTCCGGCGGCAGATGGCGCATCAGCGTCCGTTCCAGCATCGCGCAGTCCAAAGGCTTGGAAAGATAATCCGAGAAGCCCTCCTGCAAGAAACGTTCTTTGGCTCCGAGGTCTGCGTCCGCCGTCAGGACGATGAAGGGCGTCCCGAACGAGTTCGGCAGCCGCGAAGCGGCCCGCAGCGTTTCCACGCCGTTCATGCCGCCCATGCGCTGATCCAGCAGCACCGCGTCATAATGTTTCACCAGCAGTCGCTGCAAAGCTTCTTCGCCGTTGGAAACCATGTCGAGCTTGATCTGCGTGTCTTTCAGCAGCTCCGCCAGCACGAAGCGGTTCATCTCGTTGTCGTCCGCCGCCAGGACTTCCGCCTTCGGAGCGATGAAAGAAACGTGGTACTCCGACTGCGATTCGCCGTCGTCCGACTCGGAATACTCGCCGATGAGAGCCGGGGCGGTGATCGTTTGGGGAAGCGTCACGGTAAAGGTGGTGCCTTCGCCGTAAACGCTGTCGAAGGAAATGGAGCCGTTCATCATTTCCACAAGATTGCGGGTGATGGCAAGCCCGAGCCCGGTGCCTTCCACGTGCTGGTTCCTGTGCATGTCGAACCGCTCAAAGCCGCCGAACACCTTCCCTTTGTCCTCGTCGCGGATGCCGATGCCCGTGTCGCGGATTACAAAGTGCAGAACCGTCGTGTCTTCATCGGAGCTCGGAGCAAAGGAAACCAGAAAGTCCACGTCGCCGCGCTCCGTATATTTGATCGCGTTGGTCAAAAGGTTTATGAGGACCTGCTGGATGCGGCGCGTATCCCCGTACAGGCAGTTCGGCGTTTCGGCGTTTACCCGGATGCGGAAATTCAACTGTTTTGCCTCGGCCCTCGGGCGCATCATGCTGGAAACTGTCTGGACCAGCTCCGACAGCTGGTATTCCGTCTCTATGATGCGGAATTTGCCCGACTCGATCTTGGAGAAATCGAGGATGTCGTTGATGATGGAGAGCAGCGAGGAACCCGCCGTGCGGATGCTTCGCGCGTAGCGGGTCACCGTCGCGTCCTTCGCCTTCCGCAGGATCATCTCGTTCATGCCCAGCATCGTATTGATCGGCGTGCGTATCTCGTGGCTCATGCTGGCGAGGAATTCGCTCTTGGCTTGGCTGGCGCGGTCCGCCAGTTCTTTCTCTTTTTCCAGCGCCTCGCTTCGGGCGGCTTTTTCCCGCGTCACGACCAAATAGGCGCCCGCCGACAGGAAAATCATCAGCAAAACGGCGGCGACCCGTATGGCGCGGGAAAAAACGTCGGTCACGAGGCCGGCCACCGACGACCAGGGAACGTAGCCCGTCACGGTGCAGTTGGCGTGGGGCAGATCCGAGGCGAAAAGGAAATACTGTTTTCCGTCCTGCTTTAGATAGGCCGACGCGGCCCGCTGCGATTCCAACTGCGTGCGGAGGCGGGTGAAAGTTTCCCGCGCTTCTGATGATTTGAAGAAAGCGTCGTCCTCGTCGCCGTATGCACGGAACGGCACAATCATCTGCCCGCTCCTGTCCTGCAGCAGCAGCCGCATGGAGGATTCGGGAGCCGTCATGCGGAAGCGCCAGGGAATCATTTTTTCGGAGTAAAGGCGGCACAGTACGCCGCAGACGTTGCCGCCGCGCATGATCGGGACGGCGAAAATCATGCCGTAACCCTCGCGGTAGTCTACCACGGGGTGCCCGTGCATCGCCGTGGGAAGGCTTTTGAAAGAACGATAGGGCAGGACGTCGCCGAGGACGGATTCCCCGTCGATGGAAATCACGCCCACGGAAACGCCCGCGTCGGGACCGCGCAGCTCTTTCAGGATGCGCGCCTGGGCCTCGTCCCCCGGGGACGGCTCCATACAGTCGGCGGCCAACGAAAGCACGGAAAGCTCCTCCTGGAATTGCTTTTCCATCAGCAAAGCGACGTCCGTCGCCTGATGGGAGACTAAATTTTCCAAAGAGGAAATCATCAGCGATGCGGAACGCATCTGCAGCCAAATGGCCAGGGCGACGAAAATCGCGATGAGCGCGCAGATCTGTACGATGATTTTCGGCATCCACCGTTCCGTTTGCAAATCATTCAAGGGTCGTCACCCCGCTTATCAGCCAGTTTATATCCATAAGCAGCGTATCGTCGCCGATGACTTCGTCCGCTTTGCAGCGCAGGACGTTCTGATTGTCATACAGCGGACCCCGGAAAATCAGCATGTGATTGACCAGATCCAGTCGGATCGTATCCAGTTTCGCCCGCATTTCCGGCGTGATTTCCGACGAAAGGGAGGACAGCAGTACCGCGTTTTGGTCTACGCCGATCCAGCTGGTTCTCATCACGCGCAGCTCGCCCTTCAGATGATTGCGGAGGATGTTGTGGTAAAAAATGTCCCAGCGGCAGTTGACGGAACACAGTACGTGTCGTAGCCCTTCGGGAATCGGGGCGTTGTACATGACGGATTCAACGCCGAGCCGATTCGCCGTTTCCGCCGCCGACGCGTCGTCCTGATGATAGGTGATGAAATCGGCGCCCGCCTCACGGATCAAGCGCTCCGTCAAAAGGCTTTCCCGCTCCGGGTCTTCCCAGGAATTCGTCCATGCCACGACGACCCGGGCGTTGGGGTTTATCCGGCGGGCGCCCAGCAAAAACGCGTTGATGCCCCGGAGGACTTCCGCGTTGGGCATGGCGGCCACATAGCCGATCACGCCGGATTTCGAGCGCATGCCCGCCAGCGCCCCCGACAGATAGCGCCCCTGGTACATGCGGGGGAAATAGGTGGCCATATTCGACGTGTAAGATTTGGAGGACATATTGATGAAGAACACGTCGGGGAATTCGTTCGCAAAGGGACGCAGTTCCTCGGGATAGGAAAAGCTGGCGAGAACGATCAATTTGCAGTCCTTCGCGGCAAGTTCCCGGACGGCTTTCAGGCATTCGCCGCTGCGCTCCGCCACATGGTCGCGCACGATGAGATTCGCGCCCAGCTTGTCGCAGGCGGAAAGAATCCCCTCGTAATTGGACGCGTTCCATCCGGGATGGTGAACGTCGCCAAGTACCACGAGGCCCACGTTCGGTTTGGCCGGCTCCGGCTCGCCGGCGCCGACGCGGAAAACCAGAGCGAGCAAAACCAAACCCGCGGCGGCAAGCAGTATGGGCGTGAGCCAGCGGATGAGGCGGCGTTTTATTTTCTTCCTGTTATTGGGCATGGTCGTGCTCCTTAAACATACCTTCGCAGGCGTCTGCCGCCGTTCGGCAATTCGGCGTGACGCGACGGCGCGGGCAAACACCGCACCATTGTCATTTTCTCACGGTTTTGCTGAAAAATCAACTGCATCCAATACAGGGGGAAATATTATTTTGCGTCTGTTTTAGCGTTCCTTAGGCGGGGGACTCGTCTGCAGGAGCGGATTTTCAGGTCGTTTTTATTTTCTTCCGCTTTTTGCAAAAAAAAGAAGGAAATGTCTGAAAAAGGACGAATATTATAGATACGCGAGAAATGTCGACTGAATCAGGAGGCATTTCCAATGTAGGAGGGATCGGAATGCAGGAATATCAAAGCGCAGATTTACGGAATATCGCCGTCATCGGCCATGGCCGGACGGGAAAGACGAGCGTTTTGGACGCGGCGCTTTTCAACGCGGGCGCGGCGCGTCGCCTCGGCAAGGTGGACGACGGGACTTCGGCTCTCGACTACGAGCCGGAGGAGAGCAAGCGCAAACTGAGTATTTCCAGCGCGCTGGCTGCCGTCGAGTGGCGCGGCTGCAAGCTGAATTTTATCGACACGCCGGGCTATCCCGACTTCGTCGGCGAGATGATTTCGGCGCTGACAGTTTCTGATTCGGCGCTGATCGTGGTTTCCGCTCCCAGCGGCATGGAGACGGGCACGGAGAAGGCGTGGCTGACGGTAGAGGATTTGGGCCTGCCCCGGGCGATCTTCGTCAACAAGATGGACCGCGAGCATGCGGATTTCGAGCGTGCGGTGGACGAGCTCCGGGCGCGTTTCGGATCGGGCATCGTCCCCGTCCAGTTGCCCATCGGCAAGGAGGACACGTTCCAGGGCGTGGCCGACCTTTTGACGCTGCATATGAAGATCGTCACCCATGAGGACGAAGAACTGGTGGCGGATATTCCCGAGTTCATGCAGGAGGCCGTGGAGGAAGCGCGGCAGAACCTGATCGAGGCGCTGTCGGATTTTGACGACACGCTGATGGAGAAATTCCTGGAGGGCGAGGAGATCCCCGAGGACGAGATCCGCGAGGCGCTGGCGAAAGGCGTGCGCGCGGCGAAGGTGTTCCCGGTGTTCTGCGGCTCGGCGCTCCAGAATATCGGCGTGAAGAAACTTTTGAAGGGTCTGGGCGCGTTGATGCCGTCGCCGGAAGAGCGGACGTTCATCGGCACCGACCCGAAGACGGAAGACCCGGTGGAGCGCGGAACGGACGGCCCGTTCGCGGCGCAGGTGTTCAAGACCATCGTGGACCCGTTCGTCGGTCGTTTGACGTTCCTGCGGGTCGTCTCCGGCACGATGAAGGGCGACGCCACTTATTATAATGTAAATCGTGATACGGAAGAGCGCGTGTCCGGCCTGATGACGATGCAGGGTAAGCAGCAGATTCCGCTGACGACGGCTCATGCCGGCGATCTCGTGGCGGTGGCGAAGCTGACGGCCACGAAGACCGGCGACACGCTGGCGGACAAATCTTCGCCGATTCTGTTCGAGCCGCCCGCGTATCCGGGCTCGATGATGGTTTTCGCCGCTTATCCGGCGAAGAAGGGCGAAGAGGACAAGGTGTTCTCCGCCATCGGCAAGGAAGGCGATCAGGACCCGACAATCCAGCTTGTGAAGAACAAGGAGACGAAGGAAACGCTGGTGCGCGGCGTCGGCGAGGTGCAGCTTGAGATCCTGAAGGAGCGCATCCAGAGGAAGTACGGCGCCGAAGTCGATTTCCGCGAGCCGAAGGTGGCGCTCCGCGAAACAATCCGGAAG
>JAEERZ010000003.1 GCA_016286075.1 Selenomonadaceae bacterium | reverse complement strand
GGGCAACAGCATTATTGCGTACGACGAGAGCGCGAAAAAACTGTATCGTATCGACTTCTAAAAAAGTATAGGGCGGGTAGCACCTTTGTTGCCCGCCCTTAGTATTATGAAAGGAGTGCACCGATGAAAACAGCGGCGATGCTTTCTCTCATTTCGCTTTTTCTTCTCGGCGCTTTTTCGACTGCTTTCGCGGGCGGCGCGTCCCTCGACGGCGCGTGGAAACCCCGCGACTACGGCACGCGCATCGAGATCGACGGCAATCACATGTTGATTCTTTGGATGAACCGCCCCCAGCTGGAAACGACGTTCACCGTCACGGAAGAGGACGGGAAGACGGTGCTGCATCTCGAAAAGACGGGTCTCAGGGAGCGCGGGGATCAGAAGGACTACGCGCAGATCACGGGCCTTTGGGTCGAGGACGGCCAGATGCATTTTGTCAAGGTCTTCGACATCGCAGGGGAGAAGTCCGAGGTCCTTTCGCCGACGACAGAAAGCCGTTACGGAAATGTAACGGTGGTCACGGAGAAAGAACTGCCGCGCATCGAAGGCGTCTGGAAGACGAAGGACAGGATGGATTACACGCTGAAAATCGAGGGCGAAAAGATTTCCTGGCGGTTTGCGAAGTACGAATGGGAAGGCCCGGTGGAATTTGCCGTGATTCACGAGAACTGGGAAACCGACCCAGACAAGTTCAAAATCCGCCCCAAGAATCCCGCGGTGGACTATTTCAGGGGGTTCACGACCTTCGACTATCGGGACGGAAAGCTCCATACCGAGATCCCGGTATACGATGCGGAATCCCCGAAATTGGTGTTTGAGAAAGTGGAATAATAGTAAGGAGGGTTGCCAATGGATTTCAAGAAGAAGCTTTTGGGCGCGGCTTTGGCGGCGCTGCTCCTGGTGCCGCTGGCCGGGTGCGGCGGAGGCGGCGGGGCGTCTTCGGGCGGCAGCGGGAAATCGTCGGTGCAGGCGTCGCGCGGGACGCCGGACAAGGAGCCGGTGGACGCGGCCTGGCAGGAGGCGCTGAAGCGCAACGGCACGTTTTCCGAAGCGTTCCTGCGGCTCGGCGACATCATGCAGACCGAGCAGCCGAACCACCCCGACAACGTGAAGCTGCCGCGGGAACTGAAGCACGCCAGCTACGACAATCAGTACCACAACAAGAAATACCATTACCGCGACGGGGAAATGCAGAGCGCGAAAGGCCCCGTCGATATGAAGAAAGTTGCGGGCCGCTGGGTGCAGGTGCAGGAATATATCTATCCGGGCATGGGCATGCTGATCGGCCACATCGCCAACGGCTACCATTTAGTGCTGAAGGAGGACGGCACGGGCACCTTTGACAAGTACGGCGCCGTAGATGGCGACAACTACGTCAAGCCCGTCAAATGGAACGACAGGACGATCACGCTGACCTTTCCGCATGAGACGTCCGGCCATTACAGCCTCGAGGGAAACCGCCTGATCTACTGCCAGCAGATGCGCGGAAACATCGAAGAGGTTTACGTCTTCGAGCGCGAGAGCGACTTCATGGCGAAGTCGCCGCTGTCTCCGGGCATGGTGCTCCAGCTGGGCGGCTCGGTCAGCGACACGGCGTTCTCGTCCAACGCGATCATCGACGGCCCCGACCTCGGCAAGGAGCTTCCGGGACAGGTCTATCGCCTGAAGCAGTGGACCGAAGGCGGCAAGGTGACGAAGGCCGACGCGGGCGACCCGACGACGAACCCCGCCGATCATTTTATCGTGCTGGTGCCGACCGGCGAGCGCGGCGGCTACGGCTATGTCCGCAGCGGAGATACCGAGGACAAGTGGTTCTTCCCGCTGGGTGAAGACGACAAATACCGCAAGCAGAAGAAGGATATTGCTTTCGCATTCCTGCACGATATGTTCTTCTATTGGGACAATCGGGACGGCCTGACCGAGTACTGGTACATCGAGCGCCCCGGCTACGGCACGGAGATTAAGTACGGCCGCATCGAGGTAAGCGGCAGGACCGTGAAATGGTATCCGCGCTGGTTCGGCGGAATCAGGACGGACCTCTGCCTCGAATATGAGCTGGCCGAGGGCGAAAAGCCGCCCGTCAGCCATATCGCCGTCGGCCCCGCGAACAGCCGCAAGAGCTTCGGGATTCCCGAAGGGCCGCGCACGAAAGCGGGATTCTGGCGTCTCGACCGAATCCAGGGCTACAAGGATTTCGTGAAGACGCCGATGACGAAAGAGGAACGGGAGAAAGCGCCGAAAGGTCCGGCGGAGGCAGCCACCGTCGAGGCGCTGCAAAAGCTCATCGACGAGCGTTTCACTTACGGCGAGGACGCCCGCAAGTACGGCGTCGATCTATGGTATGTGCTGGAGCCGGACGGCACCGGCTACATGCGCGTATGGGACAAGTATTTCGATCTGGTCTGGAACGACAACGAGATTTACTACTATGACGTCTCGGGCCGTCATCTCCTGTCCATCGCCGTCGGTTCCTTCTACTTCGACCGGGGAGGCGCGGCCTTCGTTCGCCTCTTCAAGGACGAACAGAATCCGGTCCCGCCGAGACCGGCAGAATTGGGCGGAAAATGAGTGACAGAGTGAAGATTGAAGAGTGGAGTGTGGAGTGGTATCGCTTTTCATCCTCGTAATAACTTCACTCTTCACTCTCAACTCTCAACTCTCAGAAAGAAGGTACAGCGATTGAAAAACAATATACTGAAAATGTTTGCTGTCGCTTTGATAGTACTTTTTGCGACGGCCTCCGTCGCTTTCGCGCGGGAGCTTCCCGTTGGCGAATCCGTTTACGACATGGAAGAGCCGACCGGAGCGACCAGCGCGCCGATTTCGGTCTACTGCTATCGCTCGGCAAATTGGGCGCCGGGGCGGCCCATCGTGTTCGTGTTTCACGGCATGAACCGCAACGCCGGAGACTACCGCGAAAGCTGGGAAGGTTTCGCCGATACCGACGGGCTGCTGATCGTCTGCCCGGAGTTCACCGACGCGAAATATCCGGGCTCGCGCTATTACAACACGGGCAACATCATGGACAAGACCAACGGCAAAGGGAATCTGCAGCCTAAGGACGAGTGGGTGTTCCCGGTCGTCGATCGGGTGATCCGCGACGTGAAGACGCGCATGGGCGCTGAAAACAGCCCCGTCGCCGTCTTCGGCCACTCCGCCGGAGCCCAGATGGTCCACCGCTACGCGCTGTTCGGCGGCCCCACCGAAGCGAGTCTCATCATGCCCGCAAACGCAGGCTGGTACACGATGCCGGACGAGAACGTGCGCTTCCCTTACGGCTTGGATGGCGTACCGCTCTCCGATGAAGAACTGGCGGCGGCCTTCGCGAAACCCGTCGTAATCCTGCTCGGCGAGGCCGACACAAAGCGGACGGAAAACCTCCGTCAGACGCCGGAGGCTGACGCCCAAGGCATGAACCGCCTCGAGCGCGGCAAGAATTTCTTCGCGATAGCGCAGGAAAAAGCCGCCGAAATGGGTGTACCCTTCAACTGGCAGGCCGCCACGGTATCCGGCGTCGGCCACGACGGAGCGGCCATGGCCGACGCGGCTCTCGCAGTCATCGAGCAGTTGTTTTTGCAATAAAATACCCGACAGACGTTTTTACAGATTCCTTGATTTATCGGTATCCGGCGTATTTTCGCCGACATAAAATCAAAAAATATCTATTTTTCGCGGTAAAAAAGCATAAAAAACTCTTTACACAGCGTCAATTCGTGGTATAATGCAGATGAGGTGCAATTAACACGCTCCAATCAATAGAAAGAGGGGATTCTTTTGAAGAAAGCAGATTTCATCAAAGCCGTAGCAAAGAAAGCCGGTACTTCGCAGAAGGGTGCCGACGCCGTACTCACCGCCGCTCTCGCGACGATCCGCGATGCGCTGAAGAAAGGGGATACCGTTGCGTTCCTCAAGTTCGGCACGTTCAAGATTTCTAAGCGCGCCGCTCGCAAGGGCCGCAACCCGCAGACGGGCAAAGCGATCCAGATTCCCGCTTCGAAGCTCCCGGTCTTCAAGGCCAGCGCAGCTTTCAAGGAACTGGTCAACGGCAAGAAAGCCAAGAAGAAATAAGCAATATGAAACGAGCGCTCACCTGATGGTGGGCGCTTTTATTTTACGGCCGGCGTTATTGCACGCCGCTCCTTGGAACGTCACCATAATGACGCATCCCAAATTTCATACAAATAGATGAAAAAATCCCCTGTAGACTTTGTTTCACAAAGCTTACAGGGGAATCATTTTTGGTGCGCCCGGCGCGATTCGAACGCGCGACCCTCGGTTTAGAAGACCGATGCTCTATCCAGCTGAGCTACGGGTGCATTATGGTCGGAGCAACAGGATTTGAACCTGCGACCCCCTGCTCCCAAAGCAGGTGCTCTACCAAATTGAGCTATGCCCCGAAAATACGCAAAAGATACTCATATATTATAACGGCGCGCCCTATGACTGTCAATCGCCGCTTTCCGTTTTTCGCTGCTTCTCGACCATCTGCGCGAGCAGATCGACGGCGCCGCGTCCCATGCCCGTTTCCTTCGTCACATCTGCGGGGGACATGCCTTTTTCTAAAAGCTCCCGCGCCCGGAGCGCCGGGGAATCCGGCCTCGTCGCAACAGGCGGCGGGGTTGGCCCGGGCTCCGGTTCTTCATCCTCATCACTCGATGCATCGGACGAAATCTCGTCGTCCTCATCAACGGATTCCGGCTGCTCCTCCGATTCTTCCTCAGAATCGTCCGTCAGCTCCGCTTCCTCCGTTTCGGTCTCATCCTCCGCCGCAAAAGACGTTTCTTCCGCTTTCTCAACCTCCGCTTCGCTCGTCTCGGTCAGCGTGCTCTCTTGCTCTTCGTTTTCGTCCTCCCACTCGCCTTCTTCCTCGGCGTAGTCGTCCTCCTCGTCGCTCTTCGCCGCCGGCGCCTCTTCATCCGCCGCTTCGAGAATCCGCTCGTTCTCGTCCTGGTCCAAATCATTATACGCCGCTTCTGCCTCTTCGTCGGGATGCACCGGAAGATCGACCACGTCCGCCACGCTGGATGAAACGACGACTTCCGCTTCGGTTTTCGCAAGCTCTTCCAGCTGTTCCGGCGTGAAAATCGGTTCGTCTTCCTCTGGTTCTTCCGCGCGCGGCTCCGGCCTCGTTCCCATGCCCGATTCCACGATAGCCGCCGGCGTTTCCTCTACCATGATTTCGGCGGGCGCAGACTCCGGCCAGCGAACCGTGCGGGCTTCGCGGCGCGGCGCTTCCTCATATTTGTCCCATTCGTTTGCGGGCGCATACGTTTCCGCAGGGCGCTCGTTCCGCACATAGCCGTCGCCATAATCGCGGGCGCCATAGGCTTCCCCGTCATAATATGCAGGCCTCGGCCCCCGCGGCGCTCCGTAATTCCGTTCCACTGCATGCATGGACTCGGAAAGAGCATCTGCAAAACCTCCGCCCTCTTCCGCCGGATAGAGCTGCGCCCTTGCCGCAACATCTGCCCGCCGCACAGCCGATACTCCTCCGATTGGCTGCATGGAAAGCGGGGGCTGTATTCCCCGCGCCCGGTACTCGGCCAGGTCTCTCCACGACGAAGGACTCCGCCCCGCCGGACCGTAATCCGCCCCATACGAAGGCTCCCTCGGAGGATAATAGGAATTCTGGGCGGCGCGCATAGCCGCAATTTCCCGTTCCGCTTTTCTCTGCGCGTTTGCCTGTTCCTCGCGCACTGCCGCCAGCTGTTGTTCCAACGTCCGCGCGCGCTCGTCCGCCGCCGCCACCAAACCCTCGATCTGGTGAATCCGCGTATCCATCTGCGTGATGAGCGTATTCATCGTATGTTCCATCTGGAGCCTCATCTTGACGGAGGCCTCCTCGACTTCATCCGCCTTGCTGCCGGAGGAAAAACCGCTCCAAAGATCCCGCCGCAGGATGAATACGATCAATAGCCCTATGATGATCAGAAATCCCAAAATTTCCATCGCCATACTTGCTCCCCTGTATGCGCCGCCGCTTTTATACTCATCTTCGACTAAAAAATCTAAGATTTTTAACCGATACCCACATGGCACGCGAGATACGCCTGCGGCGCAAATGCCGTCTCATGCAATCACTGCCTGTGCCCTGCGGGTATAAGAAATCAAAGATTTCTAACAGTGATTAGTATCAACGCCGCAGTATCTATCATACAAAAAGAAACAGACGGAACCGCGCGACGCTCACAGGACGCGCCCTTGTCTCCCGTCTGCCGTTTTTTCTCTTCTTATAACGATATATCGATATTATGTCCGCGCAAGATGTCGATTGCCGGACGCTCTTCTTCCTCATTGCCCCGACGGTCGCGCCTTTGTCCGCCGGAGTAGCCGCCGCCACGGGACTGACGCTCCGGATCGTCTTTGACCCGTCCGTCCTCCGGATTGTCCTTCGTCTTGACGGTTTCCATCTTCGTCTTGACGTCCATCTGTTCGCGCATCATCGCGAGTTCCTGCTGCACGTTAGGCTGCTGATTCAGATTGTGTTGCACCTGTCCGGCGTCCGTCGTACGCGGTACAACCATTTGCAGGCTGATCGGATTGATATCCATCGCCATGTCTTTCTCCTCCCGAATTATACAGCATCAGTAGTACGGCCCTACGCGCACCTCGTCCTCTTCGACCTGGAACGTGCAGTGCTGTTCCTCCGCCTGTACATGCTTCACAATCGAATTGACAATCAATTTTTGTCCCGGGTACATCCGGTCGGCAACGCTAATTCTGCCGTTCCGCATATTTGCAAGCTGTTCTTCCAATTCCTTGATCGTCCGTTCCGCACGTTCCACCTGCCCCGCCAGCGGGAACTGCGAACGCGTAAGCTGGGCAATCTGCTCCGCGCGTTGCGGCGGAAGCTTCGACACGTCGATTTTACCCAATGTATTCAAAGCCTGCGTCAGCTGCTGCAATTTTTTCTTCGATTCCGAATACTCTTTGCAGGCCTCCTGATATTTTTTCTGGAGGCTCGGATTCACGCCAACCACGAGACGGGATGCGACCAACGCCTGATTGCCGATGATATTCGCCCGGATTTCCTCCCCGGCCGCCAAATATCCGCCCGTCACAAGGCCCCGCTTGCCTTCCACGACAATACGAACGCCCGCGCGAAGATCGGAATGAAGCACGACGTCCGCAATCAGGATCGCCCCGCCGGCCTCGATCGTCCCGTTTTCCACGAAAGCCGCCTGAACGTCCTCTTCCGCCGTAACTTTTCCCTTGCCGTCAATCCCGATGATGCCGCCCTTGACGAAGACGTTGAAACCTTCGACCGTTCCGCCGGTGACGGCGCCGTTGATGGTCACAGTTCCGGTCGCTTTGACGATGAATCCCTGCTGGACGTCTCCGCTGATATCCACAGCGCCGAGAAAATCAATATTTCCCGTACCGAAGCCTACGTCGCCCCTGATTTCCAGCCGCGGATCGATGCTGAATTTGTTGTTTGCCTCGACAATCTGCCCGTCCATTGTCGCGACGACAAAATTCTCATCCTGGATTTCCGTGTTTTTTCCTGCCGGAACCGGTTTCGGCTTGCCCGGTTTCGCCCTGAGAGTGTCGCCGAATATATTTGTCCCATCGACGCCCTGCGTATGCGGAACGCGTTCCGCCAAGACGTCGCCCTTCCTTGCGATGAGGAAGAGGTTCATATTTTTATAATCTACCTTGCCGAACTTGTCCTGCTTGAACTTCCCCTTGGATTCCGCGTCGAACTTCCGGACGATCACCGCGTCCTTGCCCGGTTCCGGCGCTTGTCCTTTTGCGATGACTGTCTGCGAGCCATGTTCCAACCCTCGCTCGATAGCGGTCTCGTCGATGCCGAAAATGATGCGGCGCTCAGCCAACGCATCCAGAATGTCTTGTTTTTTCGGGGGAACCATGCCCGGCTGCCGATCGATCTTCATCGTGACCGACATACGATCCTTGGAGACTTCGATTTGGAACGGCATGACGGCACGATTATCTACCACTTCCACTTCCGCGTCTGCTGTTGCTTCTGCAGCTTCCCCATCTTCCGCCGCTTTCGGCTCGTCCGGTTTTTTATTCTCCGAAGGACCCACAGAGGCCTCATACTGCTTGGCCAGAAGAACCGGCGTGCCTTCCGCCGCCCGGACGGCGCGAGCCAGTTCAGCCATATCATAATCTATAACGCCGTATTCTTTCAAAATCTGCCGCATATCCGAAAGTTCAAAGGCAATGCCGCCGTCGTCCGCCGGGTACACCGTGAGATACACGCCGTCCGGCTTGAACTCAAACAGATATCCGGCCTCCTGGCCGCCGACTTCCGCGCTTTTCAGTTTTTCCGCCATGTGCATCCCCCTTTGCGCTTCAGTCGATCAGGTTTGCCTTCTCCCGCGCCAAATATCCCCGCAATCTGAAGATTGCTTTTGTATGAAGCTGGCACACGCGCGCTTCCGAAATTCCAAGCACCAAACTGATTTCTTTCATCGTCAGCTCTTCATGGTAATACAGCGCCACGACCTGCCGCTCTCTCTCCGGCAGCCGTTCGATGGCCTTTGCGAGCATTTGCTGACGTTCCCGCTTTTCTACGGTTTCCTGGGGAGACGGCACGGCGTTCGTCGTAGTCTCCGCCCGCATATAATCGTCGAGCGGGATAACCGTCGCGACGTTGATTTCCGTCACGACCTTGCCCAATTCTTCGACGCTGATTCCCATCGCCCCGGCGATTTCCTCATCCGTCGCGCTCCGCCCTAATTTCCCTTCCAGATCGCCCACGCATTGCTCGTACAAGCGTATCTTCTGCCGAACGGCAATAGGAATCCAATCCTTCGAGCGAAGATAATCCAATATGGCGCCCCTGATGCGGACGCCTGCGTACGTTTCAAATTTATTCTGTCTTTTAAGGTCGTATCTGTCGACCGCATCCATGAGTCCGAAAAAACCGCTGCTGATCAAATCGTCCCGATCGATATGCGGCGGCAGGCTGATGGCGATACGCCCCGCGATGACGTTGACCAGCGGCAGATAATTCTCCACCAGCCGATCCCGAATCGCCTTCGTAGGTTTCTTTGCGTATTCTTTCCAAAGGGACTCGCTTTCTTCTTCACTGAATTTCAGTTCCATTGAAAGCCGCTCCCCCTTTCCCATCCATTGCAACCGGCCTCGTCAGCCGCTTATGAGTCTCCCTCTTCCGGTACTTCGAGACTTTCCAGATTATCCGCCGTCATCGGCGCAAACACAGGAGGTTCCTCTTTCTCTTCCTCCTCCGTTTCTTCCGGCGAGAACGCGTCATCCAACACGGCGTTCTCTATTCCGTCCATGCCCTCGCCGGACGTCTGCGTTTCTTCCGTCTGCTCTTGCGGGCCCTCTTCTTCCTGCCCTGCCGTGGCGTCCTGTTCCGCCTCTTCGGCGGCCTCTCCCGCCGAATTATCCGCTCTCTCCTCGGGCGGCGCCGCTTCTTCTGCGGCTTCCGTGTTTTCCGCTTCTTCCGGAGCATTTTCGCCCTCTTGCGGCATAAGTTCCTGAAGCTCGCCTGGCTCTGCTTCTTCCTCTCCCTCTTCTTTCGCGGGTTCCGCCGCTTCCTCCTCGGGCTGCTCCGGCTCTTCCGCCTCGCTCAGCCATTCCATCTGCAACTGTTCTTCATGTTTAGAAATGAAAAGCGGAATTCCCACATGGTCGAGCCAATACAGCACGCCTCCCATAAAAATGCCCGACACACAGAATCCTACGATCGCGCGTAAAAAAACGACGCTAAGCATACGATCCGAAAAAATCCCCGTAATCACGATAATGGAAGCCGCGATCACCGCCGTCACCAAAGAGATTCCAAGCTTGAATCCGCCGTCGTCCATATATTTGCGATAGGCTTCCATCAAGCGCTCTTTCAACTGCGCGCGTCTCCGCTCCCATTTTGTTTTTTCGGCTTCAGCCACAGCCAAAGACTGCTCGTCGGTTCTGGACAACGTTTCCATCGTTGCCCCACTCAGACCGTGGGCAGCGTCTTCTTCCGATTCCGTTTCTTCCGGCGAGGCATCTTCTTCCTGTGAAGCCTCGTCCCCCGGCGGGCCTGAAATCTCGACCTCAGCGGCCGCTTCCATTCCCGGCTCCGGCTGCTCCTCGGGCTCGGACGCGACTTCCGTTTCCTCCGGCACGGCGGCTTCCGCCGTCTCGTCCGGCACCTCTATACGCTCCTCCGCCACTTAAATGTCCTTCTCGCCTTTTACCATTGTCTTCACGGTGTAAACGCCGTTTTCCAAATTGATCTGCACCGTGCGGCCGTAATTCTCACCCGTATCTTCCGCCAAAAGGCGTATTCCCATATCTTTCAGGATTGCCTTGACCGTATCCGCGTTCCGCTGGCCCACTTTCATGATATCCGTAGCCTTCGCAAACGCGAACATCTGCGCTCCGCCCGCCATTTTCGCGACGAGACGGGTTTTGGAAGCCCCGAGGGCCAAAACGTCCTTCAACATGAGCGGCATTCCCGTATCCGCGAATTTCGCCGGATTTTCAATGCTCTTTGACTGTCTGCTGTCCGGCAGCATGATATGGAGAAGGCCGCCGACCTTTGCCGTTGGATCATACAGCGATACCCCGATGCAGGAACCAAGGCCATAGCTGATGAGAATTGAGGGCGCACGACCGACCTTATAGTCAGCCATGCCGACCTTGATCAGTTCTGCCATTTTATCCCACTCCCACCGCCGTCAGTATCGTATCGAGGGAACCCGGATCCGGCACAAGGAAGAAATGTCCCTTGATCCCATCCTCGTCTGCCTGGAATTCCGTCTCAATGACGAGCGCATGATCGCCCATCTGTCCGAGCTGTATGAGCACAACGGAAAGAATCGCTCCCGCCATGTCCATCGCCAACGCTGGGATTGACGGCAGCAGAGAAAGCTTCGTCAGATTGAAAAGCGCGTTCAGATATGCGCCTGCAAGAATATTGCCGATTTCCATCAGCGCAGATTCATCCATGAAATCAAGGGTTTTCGTGTCCCCGCGCTGCTTGCCTAAAATCATGTCCACAAGATAAAACGCGCTCTCCTGCGGCAGCAGGAAAAGGATATTACTGGGAGCCGCGCCGTAGACCCGCAGGAACACGCCGGCCACCATTACGTCCGGCCCTCCCACAAGATCCGGCACCTCCGTCAGCGGAACAATAGAAACCTCCGGCACGTTCATATCAATCCTGTGGTTGATAATCTGAGACAAAGCCGTCGCAGAATTACCCGCACCCACGTTGCCAATTTCCCGCAGGGCGTCCAACTGAGTCGGAGTCAACTCTAAGATATCATCTGACACTGCCATAGTTGCTCCTCGCTTTCATCATTTGATTTCGTCTGCAAGCCCTATGATGGCTTCAAGATTCAGCAGGATAATCAGCCGATCCTCTTCCACCTTGCCGACGCCCGTAATAAAGCGGCTGTTTTCGTTATCGACTGCCTTCGCCGCATCGATGTGTTCGCCGTTCAGCGTGATAACGCCCGTCACCGCGTCGACGATCATGCCGACTTCCAGATCGTCCTCCCGAACGACGACGATACGCGTGTCGTCCGTGTATTCCATATCTTGCAGGCCAAGGCGCTTTTTCAGATCAATAACCGGAAGCACCGAGCCGCGCAAATTGATAACGCCCTTGATGAAATCCGAAGCGAACGGCACCCGCGTGATGTCCGTCAACCCCTTGATTTCCTTAACGTTCAGTATATTAAAGCCGTATTCCTCTTTGCGCAGCTTAAACGCCACGACCTGGACTTCGCCTTCCACCACATTCATCAATTCTGCTTTTGCCATCGTTAATTCCCCCTTCCGCTCACATCAACGCGCTGACGTCGAGAATCATCGCTACACGACCGTCGCCGAGAACCGTCGCGCCGGAGATGACCTTGAGTCCCGCGAGGAGCTTGCCCAGCGTCTTGATGACGATTTCCTGCTGGCCGATCAGGTTGTCGACCACAATACCCGCCTTGCGCTCGCCGATATGAACGACGACGACGAAAATGTCAGCATTTTCCGTCTCATGCACACGCGGTACATTGAGGGTATCGCCGAGGCGAATGATGGGGATAATCTGACCACGCAGAACGATGACTTCCCGGTTGCGGACCGTCTTGATGTCTTCCTGCGTGATATTGATGGTGCTGTCGATGGATCCCAGCGGAATCGCGTACATTTCCTCCTGCACCTTTACGAGCAACGCCTGAATGATGGCCAAGGTCAGCGGCAGCTTGATCTTGAACACGCTGCCCTCGTCGATCTTCGTCTCGACGTCCACATGGCCGCCCAGCGTCTCGATCTTGCTCCGGACGACGTCCATGCCGACGCCGCGTCCCGAAACGTCCGTAACGACCTCCGCCGTCGAGAAGCCCGGCAGGAAAATCAGGCGAACCGCATCCGCGTCGTCAAGGCTGTTGGCCTCGTCTTCCGAAATCATGCCTTTTTCTATCGCTTTGCGGCGAATCACGTCGGCGTCGATGCCCTTGCCGTCGTCGGTGACCATGATGACGACGTTGTTGCCCTCGTGACGCGCGATCAGGCCGACCTCGCCGATGCGCGGCTTGCCTTTCGCCTCGCGCTCGTCCGGATGCTCGAGACCATGATCCAGCGAGTTACGCAGCAGATGCATGATCGGATCGCCGATCTCGTCGATGACCGTGCGGTCGAGTTCTGTTTCCTCGCCCTCGATGGTCAGGTTCAATTCCTTGCCCAATTCCTTCGCGAGGTCGCGAACCATACGCGGGAAGCGGTTGAACACCTGACCGACCGGAACCATGCGGACCTTCATGACGACCGTCTGCAAATCCGTCGTAACGCGGTCCATTTGCTCCAACGTCTCCGTCAGTTCCGTCAGGCGATGGGTAATGCCGATCTGCTCCAGCCGAACCTTGTTGATAACGAGCTCTCCCATCAGGTTGAGCAGCGTATCCAGCTTTTCGAT
Organism: Selenomonadaceae bacterium; assembly: GCA_016286075.1. GTDB lineage: Bacteria > Bacillota > Negativicutes > Selenomonadales > Selenomonadaceae > RUG12372. The sequence goes on along the minus strand of JAEERZ010000003.1, from coordinate 14,703 downwards.
ATCGACGCGTACGGACTGGCCGCCCTTGAGCTTCTTCGCGTCCGCCGCAGGCTTCTTTGCAGGCGGCGCAGCCGCCGCTTTTGCGACGGGAGCCGCAGAAGCCACAGGAGCGGGTACGTTCTCGGCAGCAGGCGCGGCTTCCGCTGCCGCAGGTGCTGCCGGCGCCGCCGACGCCGCCGGAGCCGATTGTTTGATTTCTTCGACTGCGTCCGTCATTTCCACCGTTTCCACCTCCGAAATAGAAAGTAGCGTTTCCTCTATCGGCTTCATTTCGGAATCTGTAACAACTACCACGTCAAAAGCAAGATCGAATTTCTCCTGTTCCAAATCTTCTGCAGGAGGAACAGACTTAACGACTTCGCCGACCTGGTCAAGGGAATTCATGACCATATAGGTACGCGCCGATTTGAGCACGCAGCTCGCGGCGAGCGTCACCTTGATATGGTAAGCATGCATGCCGCCGTTCGCCGCTTCCAAGATGACGTCTTTGTCCGTATCCGAATACTCGATGGACGAAGCGGCCGCCGGAGCGGCAGCTGCGGGCGCTGCCTCAGCTGCAGGAGCCGGCGCAGGCTCGGCTTCCGCAATGGATTTGCCGCTTGCCAGCGCGCTGAGCTTCGAAGCGAAACCCGTAATGTCAACCACGTCTTCCGGCCCGCCGGAGCCGACGCTCTCGATCATTTGCTCCAGCGAGTCAATGGTCTTGAAGAGCGTGTCCATAATATCGGAGTTGACCTTCATCTTCTCGGTTCGAAGAAGGTCAAAAACATTTTCCATGTCATGCGTCAGCTCGGCGATTTTCGTGAAACCCATCGTCGCCGACATGCCCTTGATCGTATGAGCGTTACGGAAGATGTCATTGACGACCGATACCTCTTCCGGATCGTTCTCCAATGCCAAGAGGCCATCGTTCAGCGACTGCAAATGTTCACGAGATTCTTCCAAAAACATTTCCATGTACTGATTTGTGTCCATTTTTATTCCCCCTATTTCTTCCTTAATGGTTGACTGCGTTTACGATCGCGCCCGCAATATTTTGCAGGGGCTTCACTTCGTCGGCAAGTCCTAAATCAACGACGACTTTCGGCATTCCGTAAACGATGGCGGTCTCTTCGCTTTCCGCGATGACGTATCCGCCCGTCTTTTTTATTTCCGTCATACCGTTTGCTCCGTCGCTTCCCATGCCTGTCAGGATGACTGAAACGATATCCCTGCCCAGCGGAGCCGCCGACTTGAACAGCACGTCTGCCGCGGGCCGGAGCGTTCCAATTGGCGGGTCCTGATTCAGTAAGATCTCCCGACCGGAACCTGAAACCGTCATGTGAAAATTTCCCGGAGCGATATACACATGACCTGCCTTTATCATATCATGATTTTCTGCTTCTTTCACGGAAATTTTTGAGATTTCGTTCAATCTTTCCGCTAAAGATTTTGTGAAACCCGGCGGCATGTGCTGTACAATCAAAACGCCGCAGGGGAGATTTGAGGGCAGCCCCGCCACGACGGTCTGAAGCGCCTTCGGCCCTCCCGTCGAGCACCCTAACACCACCAATTTCCGGCCGGTTCCGCCTTTCGGTGAAACCGCGCGTATCGTCGGTTTCGGCCGAGCCGCAATCGGCGGCGGCGGTGGCGGAGGCGTATAGCCTTTCCTCGTCGGAAGAGCAATCCTTCGCATCACCGGTGGGGCTGGAGCCGCGCTGGTCTCTTTCTCCGGCTCTTTTTCCGGTTCCGGCTCCTTTGGTTTCGGAGGAGCCGGTGGAATATCCGGAGCTGGCGGCGGCGACGAGGATCGCCGGAAAATGCCTCCCGCATGCACCGCCGTTCTCGCTTTCGTCAGGATCTCATCCTCAACGGTGTCCACCTTGGAAATGGAGCCGCCCGCCTTGCTGACGAAATCCACGGCCCCGAGGGACAATGCCGTGATCGTCGCCTTCGTGCCGTCCTGAGTAAGACTGGAGAACATGAGGACTGGCGTCGGACAATCCTTCATGATGATTTCCAACGCTTGCAGCCCGTCCAGCACCGGCATGTTGACGTCCATCGTCACCAAGTCAGGCCTCAAAGCTTTGACCTTGTCCACCGCTTCTTGTCCGTTGTTGGCGGTAGCAACGACTTCAAAATCCGGCTGCTTTTTGAACATATCCGACAACACCATGCGCATGAAGGCCGAGTCGTCGGCTATCAAGACTCGAAACATGATTTGCACCCCTATCCAGCCCTTCCGGGCTTCTCTTCAGGTCGCTGTCTTTCCTCGACCGATTTACCACCGACCGCGTCAAATCATGCCTGTGGGGGATAAGGCTCCCTCACATACCCTTCCATGAACTTGTCGCGCATAAAGCCCAAATCTCCGTACATTCCTTTGCCCGCGCCCGTCATGCAGCGCGTTCTTACAGCGTCGCCTGCCATAATAGGCCCCCCTGTCAGAAAATATTTATCGAAAGCACCTTCGGTGCGAAAAACGAAAAAACTCCTTCTATTAGAAATTCAACATCTTTTGCAAAAATCCTTTCCATCCCAGACGAATTTCGTGTTGACCTCCATAAAGAACATTTTTCGCCACCGCCTCGATACAGCGGGCCGACATCGCGTCAGGATAGGCCGCAAGCAGCGGCGTTTGGCGTTTTACCGCGTTCATGACGTTCCTGTCTTCATAAATCATGCCCAAACTCGTCAACGGCATCGAAAGAAATTTTTCCGACGTCCGCCCGAGTTTCGCCAAAACTTCATTTCCTTCCGCTTCATCATATACGCGATTGACTACTATCTTCAAATCTTTTTTTCCGGATTGCTTGCTGTATGTTTTCATCACCGCGTAGGCGTCAGTCAGAGCCGTCGGTTCCGGCGTCGTCACGAGGACGACTTCATCCGCCGCAAGAATAAAATCCAGCACGTTCCGCCCAAGTCCGGCTCCCGTATCCACTAAGACAATGTCCGCCATGGTTTCGCAGGCGGTCAGCTTGTCCATCAGGCACTGCCTTTCATGGGGAGTGAAATCCACCGCCCGTTCTATGGCCGAACCGCCGGAAATATATTTTACGCCGTAAGGCCCCTGAATCAGGACGTCTTCCAGCGTCACTTCCGGCTTCAGGAGATGCAGCAGATGGCGTTTGGAGACTGAGCCGAGCACTACGTCCACGTTGGCCATGCCGAGGTCGGCGTCGATGATCATCACCCGCCGCCCGATTTTTCCCATGGCAATCGCCAAATTCACCGTCAGGTTCGTCTTGCCGACGCCGCCTTTGCCGCTCGTGATCGCGATAACCCGCGCAGTCGTCCGTATCGTCGGGCGAAATACCCGTTTGTATGCCGGTACGACGGTCTGCACCCCGCCGGCCGGCGGCATGACCACGACGGACGGGGACGCCGGGGGCGGAGCTTGTACGACAGGAGGCGCGACCCGCGGCATGCCGTATTCAGTTTTACCCTGAACGAGCTCCCGCAGGCTCGCAGCCTGATCCTTCATTATCTATTACCTCAGCATAAGTCTCGCCAAAGCTTCCGGCAACGCCGGCTCTATATCGTCGGGCACGGTTTGTCCCGTCGTCAGATAGGACAACGCCAAGCGACGATCATAAAGAAGATTTACAAGAAAACCGAGACTTTTCGTTTCATCCGTCTTCGTCAGCAAAATACGATCGGGGCGGCAAGCCGAGAAGCGCTCGAAAATCACTTCCGCATCGCGCTCCTTCGTCGTCGCGCTCAACACGAGATGCTTTTCGATGGACGGCTCCGTCGCCAGGAAGGCTTTGAGCTCTCCCATCTGCTCCTCGTTGTTCTGGCTGCGTCCCGCCGTGTCGATCAGGATCAATTTCTTGTCCCGATGCTGCCGGAGCTTGGTCTTCAAGTCTGCCGTCGTAAACACGACTTCCAGCGGAAGTCCCAAAATATCGGAGTACGTCTTGAGCTGCTCCACCGCCGCGATACGGTAATTATCGGCGGCGATCAGGGCAATCTCGCGGACGCCTTTTTCCAATACAAATTTCGCCGCAATCTTCGCTATCGTCGTCGTCTTGCCTACGCCCGTAGTTCCAATCAACGCGACAATCTTAGGCCGTCCGGCCTTCAAGCCGATTCCTGTTCCCGTCTTTAATACGCCGTGCAGATATTCGCCCAGCGCCTTCACCGCTTCGGGAGAATCTTTGTCCAGCATCATCGTCGCCGGAGGAACCTTGCGGATAATATCCTGCATCACGTCGTCGCGAAGCTCCTGAACGCTCAGGGCGTCCCGAAGCGTCGCCCCCTCTTCGCCGTTGGGGGACTGGTTCATCACTTGACGGAGCATTTGGCGCATCTGCGCCAATTCCTCTTCCAGCTCGTTGATCTTCTCTTGGCGGGCGGACTCCTCCGCCGGCAATATCTCCTCCCCTAAGGGATCTTCCCCCATCACGGGCGGCGCGGCCGGCCGGTCCGCGAGCCCCGGGGGCTCCGGCTCCTCTTTCGCCGATTTTTTCCTCGCCAATGTTTCCGCCTTGATAACGTGGGATTTCTTCTTTTTGGGCGCCGGGGTTTCCGGCTGCCGCAGCGGCTCCTCCATTTCCGGCTCCAAACCGGACAGTATCGGCTCTGCCAACGCCGTCTGCAAATCCTCAATATTCGGCCGCACGGGCTCAGACTCTGCATCCGGCGGCATATGCACCGGAGCCGTTTTCTGCCCGGTGCGCAGCTTCGTCGTCTTGCGCGACGACTGCGCCTTTGAAGACGGTTTCAACAAGGGCTCCGGCATCGGCGTAAAATCCTCCAGCGGCCGGACTCCGTCCATGCCCTGCGCTCTGGCCATGGAAATTCCCGCTTCCGTTCCCGCTGTCTTATACTGAGAAAGCACGTTCAACGGACGGGCTGCCGTCTGCGATTGCGGCTGAGCCGCCGCAGGCGTCGCCGGAGCGCTCGTACGCGGCATGACGGGCAGTTTTACCCGAGGACGCCGCGGCACGTCGTCCACCGCCGCCGTAACTTCCACGACTTCCTTGGTCTTATAGCCCAAAAAGCCGCCCTGCTTATATCGTTTCGTATGAAGAATGACCGCGTCACGACCGAGCTCGTCCTTGACCATTGCCATGGCCTCTTTGAGATCGGCCGCTTTAAAGACCTTGATACGCAATTATATCTTCACCACCCCAAGAATTTGCAGTTCCACGCTTTGCTCGATTTCCGCGTGCGAAAGGATAATGACGCCCTCGATAGAGCGCTCGACAAGCTTGCGGAAATACGGGCGGACCGCCGGGCTCGTCAAGACGATCGGCTGATACCCCATATTCGTCAGCTTCGTCAGTTCCGTATTCAGCACCGTCAGAAGTTTTTGCATTGTATCCGGATCGAGGCTCACATAGGAGCCGCGGTCCGTTCGCTGCACCGCGCCGGCAATCCGGTTTTCCAATGCCGGATCCAGCGTGATGCAGGGAATCGTATTGTTTTGCAGGTTCTGCTGCGTGATCTGGCGCGCCATCGCGTGCCGCACATACTCGGTCAGGATATCCGTATCCTTCGTCGCCCGGGCGTAATCCGCCAGCACTTCAAAAATCGTGCTCATATCGCGAATCGAGATACGCTCCCGCAAAAGATTCGCAAGTACCTTCTGCACTTCGCCCACCGAAGGCATCTGGGACATGACCTCTTCCACCAGCGTCTCGTTGGTCTTCTTGAGGTTGTCCACGAGGTCCTGCGTTTCCTTGCGTCCGAGAATCTCGTCCGCGTGCGCCTTGATGACTTCCGTCAGATGCGTGGCCAGCACCGACACGGCGTCGACCACAGTGTAGCCGTTCAACTCGGCCTGCTCCCTCTGCTGCTCCGTGATCCAAAGCGCCGGTAGTCCGAAGGCCGGCTCGATGGTCTCGATGCCCGGCACTTCCTCGAACACGGTTCCCGAATTCATCGCAAGGAAGTGATCAAGTAATAATTCGCCCTTTGCTATCTCAATTCCTTTTAATTTAATGATATATGAGTTAGGTTTTATTTGAATATTGTCTCGGATACGGATGGTCGGAACTACCAAACCGAGTTCCAACGCGCATTGGCGGCGAATCATGACGATGCGCTCCAAAAGGTCGCCGCCCTGTCCCGTATCGACCAGCGGAATCAAGCTGTAGCCGATCTCGAGCTCCATCGGGTCAACCTGCAGCAGCGAAACGATATTTTCCGGCTTCGTCGCCGCCTGTTTTTCCTTTGCCGCCTGCTGCTTCTGCTCCTCGGTCTGCGCCTCCGGCGTCTCCGGCTTCTGACGAAGGGAATACCCGATGAACGCCGCCAAAGAAGCCAGCACGAAGAACGGAATGCCCGGCAGACCCGGTACGATCGCCAAGAGCGTCAGCACGCCGCAGGCGATGAAAAACACGCGCGGATTGCGGAAAAGCTGGGACACGAGATCGGAACCGAGGTTGTCCCCTTCCGAAGCGGCCCGCGTGACGATAATGCCCGTCGCCGTGGAAATGAGCAGCGCGGCGATCTGTCCCACAAGACCGTCGCCCACCGTCAGCAGCGTATAGGTCTGGAGCGCCTGCATCGCCGAAAGGTTCCGCATCAGCATGCCGATGATGAAGCCGCCGCCGATGTTGATCAGCGTAATGATGATCGACGCGATCGCGTCGCCCTTGACGAACTTCGAAGCACCGTCCATAGCGCCGTAAAAGCTCGCCTCAGCCTGAATCTTCTCGCGCCGCTTTTTCGCCTCGGCGTCGGAAATCGCGCCCTGGTTGAGGTCGGCGTCTATAGCCATCTGTTTGCCCGGCATCGCGTCCAAGGTGAAGCGGGCCGCGACTTCGGAAACGCGCTCCGCGCCTTTCGTGATGACGACAAACTGAATGACGACGAGAATCAAGAATACGATAAAGCCGACAACGGCGTTGCCTCCCACGACGAAGTTGCCGAATGCGGTAATGACTTCGCCGGCGTAGCCTTCCAGAAGAATCAGCCGCGTCGAGGAAATATTCAGCGCCAGCCGGAACAACGTCGTTATCAAAAGCAGCGACGGAAAGACGGAAAAATCCAGCGCTTCCGAATTGTAGATCGTCACCAGCACAATGACCAGCGACAAGGTAATGTTCACGCAGAGCAGAATATCGAGGAGCATCGTCGGAAGCGGAATGATCATCATCAGGACGATCATGATGAGAACGGCCGCCACCAGCACATCGCTATGCTGTTGTATGAAGCTGCCCTTTTCTTCCATTTCCCGCTCCTCTATCTATATCAACGCGCTTCGTTCCCTATGGGGAATCACCCGGCGTAACGATAAGGATGTTTCAGATGATAAACGTAGGCGAGAACTTCCGCCACCGCTTTGTAAAGCTCCGGCGGCACCGTGCCGCCGATTTCCACCGCCGCAAAAAGGGCGCGGGCCAGCGGTTTGTTTTCCACGATTACGACGCCCGCCTCGCGAGCAACTTCCTTTATTTTCAGCGCCACAAGGTCCTGACCTTTAGCTATGACCTCCGGCGCGCGCATACCGTCGGAATATCGGAGCGCCACCGCGAAATGCGTCGGGTTCGTCACAATGACGTCCGCTTTCGGCACTTCCTGCATCATGCGCGCCATCGCCATTTCTCTTTGTTTCTGCTTGATCTTTCCCTTGATCTGCGGATCGCCTTCCATCTGTTTGAACTCTTCCTTGACCTCTTGCTTGGTCATCTTCAGCTGTTCGTTGTGTTCCCACTTTTGGTACATGTAGTCCAAAATCGCCAGCACAAAGAATATCGCGCATATCTTGAAGGCCATCATGAAAATGATGTCGGCAATCTGCACCATGCTCATGCTGAGGTCGAGATAAATGAGCTTCGGCATCTGCAATATCTCGTCCTTCAGGTTCTCATAGAGGAACAACCCGATAATCAGAATCTTGAACAGGGATTTCAAGAGCTCCACGAAAGAGCGCTTTGAAATAATGCGGCCGAAACCGTTGATGGGATTCAGCTTATTCAAATCGAAGCCCAAAGGCTCCGTCGTAAAATTCCAGCCGACCTGCACCAAATTGATGGCAAGGCCGATAACCATGATTGCCAACATGATCGGGAACGACGTTTTCAAAAGCATCGTAATGATGCCGAGGAAAAGCCGCATCACCGTTTCCGTATCCACCGTAGTATTCAGGTTCCCGAAGATATACGTCGCGTAGGCGGCAATCTCGCGATACGTATAGGCTCCGAGCACCTTCATCGTCCAAAAGCCGATGAACAGAATGAACGCCGCATTCAGTTCCTGGCTCTTCGCCACCTGGCCCTTGTTCCTGGCGTCCGACTTTTTCTTTGCCGTCGGTTCCTCTGTCTTCTCTCCCCCTCCGTCGTCAGCGAAGAGCTGGAGATCGAAGACAAAGCGGCTATCGTAAAGCTCGGAGGGCGATTGTGATATTTCCATACATCGCATTAAACACCACATCCAAAAAGAGAACATAAAACGGAATCACGATGGACAGCACACCAAGACCGATAATGATGTGCATCGGCACGCCGACGACGAAAATATTGAGCTGCGGCATCGTCCGTGCCAAAATGCCGAGGCCCACATTCGTCATCAGCACTGCAAAGGTAACGGGAATCGCAATCTGCGCCCCCGTGGAAAAAATACCGACAGTCATCCGGGCCACAAGCTGCACCAGGGACAAATCGGGATTCATCGCCAGCAAAGGCACGGACCGAAAACTCTCCACCAACGATGAAATCAACACGTGATGACCGTTCGTCACCACAAAGACGATAAGTCCCAAATTATAAAGAAAACTTCCGATAAGCGGTATCTGCTGACCGGAAGTCGGGTCCATGACATTGACAATCGAAAATCCCACCTGCATATCCATCAATTTGCCTGCCATATTGATTGCCGCAAATGAGACATAGGCCACGAAGCCGATAAGCCAGCCGATAAAGAGCTCGCGGACGACAGCCGCCGCAAAGCCGATCACAGTCCCCGGCGCGGTCACGGCGCCAAGGCCGTCCACCACCGGGAAAATCGCAAAGGAAAAGGCCACCGCCGCGCCAACGCGAATCGACTGCGGCACATTGAGGCTGCCGAAAAACGGCGACAAGATGAAAATTCCCGTCACCCTCGTCAGCATCAGCAGAAATACCGCAGCATGATTCTGCATCAGATCGTAAAAATCCACGGCGCCCTCTCCACGTTCAGCCGATATACATCGGCAGATTTGTAAATACGCCCGACACGTACTCCACCATAATGCGGAGCATCCAAGGGCCGAAAATCAGAATCGCCACAAAAACCGCGATAATCTTCGGGATAAACGCCAGCGTCTGCTCCTGAATCGAAGTCGTCGTCTGGAACACGCTGACAGCCAGTCCTACCAAGAGCCCCAGCCCCAGCATCGGGGCCGCCACGAGAAGAACGACCATAAGCGCCTGTTGACCGATCTGCACGACCACGTCGCCGGACATCGTCTCATCCCCCTGCTCGTCTACTTGAAGCTCACAATCAAAGACCGTATCAAAAGCTGCCATCCGTCTACCATGACGAAGAGCAATATCTTGAACGGCATGGAAATCATGACCGGCGGCAGCATCATCATGCCCATGCCCATCAGGGTACTCGCCACGATCATGTCAATTACGATAAACGGGATATAAATCATGAAGCCCAGCTGGAACGCCGTCTTCAACTCACTGATCACGTACGCCGGAATCAGCGTGAAGGTGGAAACGTCGTCCGGCGTATCGGGCCTCGGGTCGTTCGCAAGATTCACGAAGAGCGCCAGATCCGCTTCCCGGGTCTGCTTGAACATGAACTCCCGCATGGGAGTCACCACGTTCTTTATAGCCTCTTCCTGGGATATCTGCCCCGCCAAATACGGCTGCAGCCCCTGCTCGTTCGCCGCGCTCCAATACGGCGCCATGATATAGGCCGTCAAGAACAGCGCCAGCGCGATGACCACCTGATTCGGCGGCACATTCTGCGTCGAAAGAGCGTTCCTCAAAAAACCGATGACCACCACGATACGGACAAAGGCCGTCGTCATCAAAAGGATCGACGGCGCTATGGACAGGATCGTCAGCATCGCGAGGATCTGCAGCGTCACCGCCACATCCTGCGGATTGTTCGACGTGCCCACATTGATGTCGACATTCGGAATCAGAGGCGCAGCCCAGCCGACGTGAACCGTCATCAAAAAAGAAAGCAGGGCTCCCACAGAAATGAGAGTCCGCCGCTTATTCAACACACCTCACAACCCCTTCTCATCTGCGATATCCTCCGTCGCGAAAGAGCGAAGGGATCCTCTTCGCAAGCTGTTCCAGCGTTCCCATCTGGGAAGAGAACATATCTATTCCGCCGGATACCGCCAAAGAGTTGCGATGCAGCCGCTCGATCTCCTCCGGATCCGTGATCTCTTTAAGACGCGTAATCGAATGCTCCGTCACGCCGAGTACAAACACGCGCTCTGCCAACTCGACAATGCAGACCGACCGGTTCGGCCCCAGCGGAAGATGCGCCAGAAGATGTCCTCCGGTGGCGCCCGCCGCCTTTGTAAAATGAGAACTCAAAAGCCGCGCCGCGCCGTAAGCCAGAATCAGCACAAACGCAAACACCGCAAGCAGGCTTAGAAGATAAGCCAGCGTCGACCACCAAGAAACCCCTGTCGGTCTCGGATCGGGCTCCGTATACCCCGCCAGATAACCGCCCTCCGCCGCGAATGCCGTCCCGTCCAAGAACAATACGGCTATCGCAGCCAGCGCGAAACAGACCGCCAATCGGGGCAAAACCCGAGCCATCAGCCTACGGCTTTACGGACAGCCTCAAGAACGCGATCCGCCTGGAACGGCTTTACGATAAAGTCGCGCGCACCCGCCTGGATAGCCTCGATAACCATCGCCTGCTGACCCATGGCGCTGCACATGACGATCTTCGCATTGGCGTCGATCTTCTTGATCTCCTTGACGGCAGTGATGCCGTCCATTTCCGGCATCGTGATATCCATCGTCGTGAGATCGGGCTTCAGCTCCTGATACTTCTCGACAGCCTTCATGCCGTTCTCCGCCTCGCCGACCACTTCATAGCCGTTTTTAGACAGGATGTCCTTGACCATCATCCGCATGAATGCCGCGTCATCAACAACCAAAACTCTGACTGCCATGTTGTTCATCTCTCCTCTTTAACTTGGAATCTGCACTCCACTTACTTATTATATAAAAATCTTGCGATTTACACAAGGCAAAATACACAAGGCAAAACTGATTATTGCAACTTCGCCGCGCGCTCCTCGGGACTGACGATATCCGTGATGCGGACGCCGAAGTTTTCGTCGATGACGACAACCTCACCTTTCGCCAGATACTTGCCGTTGACGTGGATATCGACCGGCTCGCCCGCGAGTTTGTCGAGTTCCACGATGGAACCGTTCGTCAGCTCCAGAATATCCTTGATGGACTTCTTCGTCCGACCCAATTCCACCGTCACCTGCAGCGAGACGTCGAGAATCAAGCCGATATTCGCTTCGTTGACCTGCACCGGCGCCGTTGCCAGCGGCGTAAACTGCGCAGCCTGTATGGGAATCCCTTCCGACACGCGAGCCTGCTGACCGTACATCGGCGGAGGCGCCGCCATTGGAGGCGGCGGAGCTGCCGCCTGCGGCGCGGCCGCGGGAGCCGGTGGAGGCGGCGGCGGAGCTGCCGCTTGCGGTGCGACCGCAGGAGCCGGCGGCGGTGGCGGCGGCGGAGCTTCCTCCTCGACGGCGCCGCTGTTCAGCAAGCTGTTCACCATTTCCGTCGCTATGTCTACCGGCAAGATCTGCATGATCTCGCTGTCGATCAATCCGTCGACTTCCATACGGAACGAGGTCTTCACAATCGCCTCGTCCGTACCCACGATCTCCGTCACCGGATCTGCCGTTCCGAGATCGATCAGGTTCACCTTCGGCGGCGAAATATCAATCTTCTTATTGAACATCGACGAGAGCGACGTGGCGACGGCGCCCATCATCTGGTTCATCGCCTCGCCCACCGCGCTCATGTGGATTTCGTTCAGATCGGACGGCGGAGCCGTACCGTCGCCGCCCATCATCAAATCGGCGATGATGCAGGCGTCGCTCGCCTGGATGGCGAGAATATTGTTGCCGCCAATACCTACCGTGTAACCGACCTCGACGATCAGATACGGCATCGGGTAACTTTCCCGTATCGCAGCCATCGTCGACATGGACACCGTCGGCGTCGTGATGGAAACCTTATGTCCCAAAAGCACCGACAATGTCGTCGCAGCGCTCCCCATCGAGATATTCCCGATCTCGCCGAGCGCGTCCTTTTGCATATCGTCCAAAGGATCTGCCACCGCAGGGGGCGCATCGCCTCCCGCAGGTGCGGGTTCCGCAGACGGAGCGTCCGCAGCCGGAGCGTCCGCAGCCGGAGCGTCGCCCGACGGCAATCCGCCGCCATTGAGCAGGGCGTCAATCTCCTCCTGCGAAATCATATCATCACTCATCGGTTCCTTCATCTCCCTCTGGCGCCACTCGCGTTATCTGAATGGCCGATTTTTTTCCGAAAGTGCCGGGACGACAGAAAAACTTGCGTCGCGTCCCCACCATGACCGGCAGCTCCGCCTGCACCTTTGTATCGAGCTGCAACACGTCTCCGTAACCCAACATCAGGAACTCCCGAATGGATATATCGACTGTTCCCATTTCGACGATGAGCGGCACCCTGGTTCTTTCTATCTTCTTCTGCAGAATCGCGACTTGTTCCGGATGGCTCTCCTTCGACACCGACGAAGCCACCCAGAAAGTCGTCGTCAGCTTCGACATGATCGGTTCCAGCACGAGATACGGGATACAGAGATTCATGAATCCCTCCACCTCGCCGGTCACGATCTTCAGCGTGATAATGACCACCATATCGCTGGGCGGAACAATCTGCACGAATACCGGGTTCGACTCCATGACCTCGAGCCGCGGCTCCATCTTCACAACATTCTCCCATGCATCCCGGAAAAAATCAATGGCCTTTCCGAAAGTCTTGCGGATGACCGCTTCCTCGATCTCCGTCAAGCTTCTGGGCTTGATGCTGTTCGAGCCGGTTCCTCCGAAAACGCGGTCGATGATGGAAAACGCGATGCTCGTATTGAGCTCCATGACCACATTTCCCTTGAGAGGCGGAACCGCCAGCACGCCGATGACGCTGGGATTCGCCAGCGACTGGACGAACTCCTGATAGGTGAGCTGCTCGACGGAAGCCACCTCGACGTCGACCATGCTGCGAAGACTGGTAGAAAGATAAGTATTCAGGAGACGCCCGAAATTGTCGTGGAGCATCTGGAGCGTTCGTATCTGATCCTTGGAAAACTTGTCCGGCCGTTTGAAGTCATAGACTTTGACCTTTTTCTGGTCCTCCTCGGCCTTGACCTGATTCGCATCCACGGAGCCGTCGGACAATGCCGACAGCAGCTTATCTATCTCAGACTGGGAAAGTACGTCCTCTGCCAATCTTCACCCTCCCCCCCTTCGGTAATGAGGATTTCCTGCCGTTATTGCAGGACAAAGCTCGTGATATACACGCCGTAGACAGATCCCTCTCCCAACTCGTGATTGACTTCCGTCTTGATTTTCTCCTTCAGCGCGTCCTGCTTCATCGCGTCATAGCCGTCCAGCGGCTCGGAACGAAGGATATGCAGCACGGTGTCCATCATTTTCGTCTCAGCGACAGGATTCATCTTGCCTTCCGTGATGATCTCCTTCTTGCTGGGATTCATTTCCAGCATGATGCCGATCTTCAGGAAGTGACCGGCCTTGACGCCGCCCACATTGACGAGGATGCCTTCCTTCGGATCGCCCAACTTCACGAACACGCCGGGGTCATGGTACCGCGGACCGCCCTCCGACTCATTGTGCGAACTCGCCACCAGCTTTGAAGCTACGAAATACGCAATGCCGCCTGCCAGCGCAATGCCCACCAAAACGAGAACGACAATCGCGATTGCCATCACCGGTATCTTCTTTTTCGGCTTCTCTTCCGCGGCGCCTTCCTCGCCCTCGGCCGCTTCGGGATTCGCCTTGTCCGGCTCTTCGGCCGCCGGTTTCTTCTCGTCCGCCATGAATAATCACTCCTTCGCAAGCTGTTTTGCTCGTATCGTTATAATTCCTTTCCTATCGGGCAAAAATCCCGCAATAGGCCTCACTTATGAAGCGCGCGGCGATACGACATCACCCGCCGCACAACCTCGTCCATCGGCTCGTCCACGATCAGCTTCTTGCCGTTGATCAACGTCACCACAGTATCCGGCGTCTCCTCGATCGTCTCGATCACTTCCGCGTTCAGGATGAAAACGCCTTTCTTGTTGGCCTCGGAATTAAACTTCGTCAATTTGATCATAGGACACGCTCCCGTTTCTGCAAAAATATTATATTATGACTAATTTATTATACTACAAACCGCGCCCCAACGGAAGCCCCTAAAAGCGGCTTCCGTCAGAAACGAGGAAAAAAGTCTTATACCTTTTTATTGCCCGCGCGACAACGGCACAAGGACGCACGCAAACTCCTCCGTTTGTATTGTACCACAAAAGAAAGATATAGCAAAGCCTTGAACTGTTCATTTTGCACAAGAAAATCAGCGCATGGCGATCCTTTCGTCATACGCTGCGTTCTGTTTCTGTCAGTATTCGTATCATTTCTGCGGGCGTTACCACATAATGTTTTTCAGGATAATGCCGTTTGTTGCCCGTAACAAGATAAGCCCCGTCATCGCGTCTGGCCATTGCAACCTCGTAAAAAATCCTGTC
>JAEERZ010000141.1 GCA_016286075.1 Selenomonadaceae bacterium | reverse complement strand
AAATCTGCTTCTGCCGCTCGCGGATGATCGAGTTCAAAAGGGCAAAGGGGAGCAACGCCCCCACGACGCCGCCCAGCACCAGCAAAGCCGCCCGCTGGACAAACGGCAAATCAGCGTCCGATAAAAGAAAGAACGCAATGAGCAAACACGCGGCTACGGACAACACCCAGCCGCAGACAAAAGCGGTGACGCTCCAAACGCCCTGCTTGCCGGCCAGCATGATGCGCCGCTCCAACTGGTCGTGGATGCTCTTTGGAGCAAGCGAGGTCAACGTTTCGGTGACCGAGCGGAAAAAGGGAGTGATCGTACGCTCCACAAAAGGAATGTCCGCAAGGTTTTTCGCTGTCTCGCGTTCCGCCTGCACCTGCGAGCCGTATTTGAGTTTACGCAATCGCTGGTGCATTTGCGTGTCAGGCACTATCTGCGTCTTTATTAAGAAATAGAGCAGCAGAAAGATAGCGAGCGCGCCCGCTGCGGAAATCACCAGTACCAACATACGCTATCTGCTCTCCTTACATAGAATCCATATCGGCCTGCGCCGGATTGCCGAAGGAACTCTTCGGAACCTGTACGCCGTGCAGCCGGAATTTTTCCAAGAAGCCGGGCTGCAAACCCGTGGATACGAAAGTCCCCACCGATTTCCCGCTTTCGTCGATATGGGACTGCTCATAGCGGAAAAGATCCTGCAGGACGATGGTGTCGCCCTCCATTTTCTGCACCTCGGTAATATAGGTTATCTTCCGGCTGCCGTCCTGGATGCGGGACTGCTGGATGATGAGGTCGATGGCCGAGGAAATCTGCTCGCGGATCGCCCGCACAGGGAAATCCATACCCGCCATCAGCACCATCGTCTCAAGACGCGACAGCGCGTCTCTCGGGCTGTTGGCGTGAGCCGTGGTCAGGGAACCGTCATGGCCCGTATTCATGGCCTGCAGCATATCGAGGGCTTCGCCGGAACGAACCTCGCCCACGATGATGCGGTCCGGACGCATACGAAGCGCGTTCCGCACCAAATCGCGAATGGTAATCTCGCCCTTGCCTTCGATATTCGACGGGCGCGCCTCCAGCGTCACCACATGCTGCTGCTGGAGCCGGAGCTCCGCCGCGTCCTCGATGGTCACAATGCGTTCGTCATCCGGGATGAACGACGAAAGCACGTTCAGCGTCGTCGTCTTACCGGAGCCGGTGCCGCCGGAAACGAGGATATTGAGCCGCGCCTTGACGCAGGCGCGAAGGAATTCCGCCATGTCTTCGCTCATGGAGCCGAATCCGATGAGATTATCCACGGACAGCGCCGTCTTGGAGAATTTACGGATGGTCACGCAGGGTCCCACCAGCGAAAGGGGATGGATGATGATATTGACGCGGGACCCGTCGGCCAGGCGCGCGTCCACCAAAGGCGACGCCTCGTCCACACGACGGCCCAGCGGGCTCAATATGCGTTCGATGATGTTCATCAAATGCGCTTCGTCATGGAACTGCACCTTGGTCAGGGACAGCTTGCCCGCGCGCTCCACGAAGATCTGCTTCGGACCGTTGATCATGACCTCGGTGATGGTGTCATCTTTCAGGAGCGGCTCTATCGGGCCCAAGCCCAGCATCTCGTCGCAAATATCCGCCACGATGCGCGCCCGGTCTCCCCTCGGCACGGCGAAAGGATTGTCGTCCAGCACTTTGGTACAGTAGGACGTAATCAGCGCCTCTACCTGTTCCCGGGAATTATCGCGCCCGGAAAGCAGCTGCCGCTCCTCGGCGCTCATCTCGTCCACGATCCGCCTATGGATATCCAGCTTTATCTCCTGATAGGCGTCTTCCGTCGCCTCCGAGCGCCGCCCGGCAAAAATCGGCCTCTGTCGGGGCTTTTCACCCGCAGGTCGCCCCAGCCGTTCCAACAATGCTGACATCTATACCCCACTCCATTTCCGCCGCACGGCGGCAATCCCTATTCGCGACTCCGTCACGAGGAAGGCTCCTTGTGCATGGAATAAAAAATTTTATATTTCTCCGGCAATGGCGCCCCCACAAAATCCATGACGCCCACACCCGGAAAACTATGGTTCAAATCCACAGTCACGGTCACTGACACCGACGTGGAACTATCATCGCCGCCCGCGATGGCAAAACTGCTGGCGCCCTTCCATTGATAAAGATTCGTCAAAAGCGCCGGACTGCGCGCCTCCCTCTGAAACTCCGTTACAGCCGCCCCGGCACCTTCAATGGAAGCATACCGCGCGCTTTCACGAGCCCAGTTGGAAAGCGTCAGATAGTCCGAATACAGAAGCCCTATATAAATCATTCCCCAAAAAAACAGGAAGAACAGCGGCAGCACCAAGGCAAATTCCACCACGGCCTGTCCTTTTTGTCTTCTCATGGCTCCACCTCCTTCACGGGAGGACTGCCTCCCGGTTTCAGGCGGTCTTCCACAGGCACCGGGCACCCCGCCAATCACGGACAGATTGACGACTCGCCCGTCCGATTATTTCTTCATATTGTCAAAGGATTGGGTGATATTGCTGAAGACTTCGGAAACCTTGTCCTTCAACCCGCCGGCATTCGTAATCGCAACCGCAATCACCACTACGAAAGCCAGAATCAGCGCATACTCTACGATACCCTGCCCTTTTTCTCCCAAATAGCGGTTCAGGTACCGCGCCTTGACATATTCCCACGTCGCCTTTACATCCATGACTTTCTCCCCCTTTAAAAATATAAAACAAATCCTACTATATTTAAGCCAAAGGCTCAAATAACAACGAATCAAACCTCAATATCCACAATCCGATGAATTACGAAGAACCCGATAAGTTCCAACACGAGCGCCACGCCGATGGCAACGCGCCCGATCTGGTCTTCCAAGAGCGGCGTAAGATACGACGGATTCAGGATGGAGAGGATTGCCGCCAAAGCCAGCGGCAGCACCGCCAGCACCCAGCCGGACGCCCGGCCCTGTGCTGTCAGCGCCAGTACTTCCCGCCGCATGCGGATGCGCTCGTTGATGGTGTTGCTGATGGAATCCAAAATCTGCGCCAGATTTCCGCCCACCTGATGCTGGATCAATACGGCAGTGACGACGAGAGAAAACTCGGAACATCCCACCCGCACGTCCATATCCTCCAGCGCTTTCTCTAATCGGGTGCCCACGTTCATATCCCGGATGGCGCGGGCAAATTCCTCGCTGACAGGCGGCTCCATCTCTTTTGAAACCAGCTCCATCGCCTGCAAGAAACTGAACCCCGCCCGCATGGCGTTTGCCACGGTCGTCAGGCAATCGCCGAGCTGATTGACGAACTCCTTGCGGCGTTTATCAATGCGGTACAGGATATACACCCATTCTCCCACCACGGCCACGATTGCCACAATGACGGCCATCAAGGGCTTCATGGTCAGAAGGAAGACGACCACGCCAGCCAGCAGACCGCCAAGAGCCGCGATGACGAGAAACTCGGAACCGAGAATCGGCAGACCCGCCTGCTGCATCTTCAAGTCGAGATTTTCCGCCCGCCGGATTTTTGCCAGACGCTTTCCCGCTTCCTTGACGAAGCCCATGAACTTCTCGTCCGACTTTTTCTGCCGATGCGGAAGCTCGGACGCCGGAGCCGGACCATACATGCCGTCGGCGTAATACCGCATACGCTGCCGAAGAACCGACCGGTTCCGACGCGTGTACTCGATGAAGAATACGAACATCAGGAATACGAGGACGCCGCAGACGACGGAAATCAAAATTGTCATGGCGCACCCCACTGAATCCGGCGGCCCATGATGTCCTTGGACAAACGATTGATATTCTTGGAGAGCGGCGTATCCGGCTGGACGTCAACCGCCATGCGCCCGCTGTTTGCCGCCGCGGAAACGAGCAGATACTCATTGGGCATAATAGAGCTCACCGGGTATCCCAGCTCTTGCTCCAGAAGCTCCCGCTCTTTCTCCGTACAGGGCGAAACGCGGGTAAAAATCGTCTTGACGCGCTGCTCATAATCCGGCCAAGCCTTGAATACGTCCAGCGCCCGTTTCATGTGCAGGACTTCAAAGCCGCCGCCCACCATCGCCACCATATATGTGGTGGCGGCCAGTTCCGCAGCCGCCACGGAGATAGGATTGAATCCCGGCGGCAAGTCGATCAGCACATAGCGGAACAGACTCTGCGCCATGCGCACCAAATCCTCGAAAGGAGCAATCTCTACCATCTCCGCGAATTCCGGCTTTTTCGTTCCGCAGAGTACGCGGATATTCTCCGCTTCCGGCACCGCCATGAAATAGGGATTCAACGTAATCGGCGAAAGGAATTTGACGTCGCGGGTCGCCTCCACGATGGTGCTCTTCGGCTCCAGATTAAAAAATACGGCCATGTCCCCAAACTGCAGATCCGCGTCGATGATGCCCACGGGCTCGCCGCTCCTGGCGGCGAGACTCATAGCCAGATTCGCGATGAGCGTCGTCTTGCCGCTCTTGCCTTTCGGGCTGAAAAAAGCCAGCACTTCCGAGCCTTGCGCCATGCCGCTCTTGCTGAAGGTTTGAACGGCTTCCGTCAATTCCTCGCTGGAAAACGGCTTTACCAAATAACCTTTTGCACCTGCCTGCGCGATCTGGTCGGACTCCTTCGCGTCCCAATGACTGCTGATGCAAAGGATCGCCGCGCCGGGAAAGGCGGAGGCAAATTCCGGAACCAAGCCCAGATTTCCCTTTTCGTCAATATCCAAAAGAATGATGTTCGGCTTGAACATCGCCGACTGCCCCAAAGCGTCCCCGGCCTGCTGATACCGAGCCGCCAGCGAAAAGCCGGACGTCCCCCGGATCACGCTGGACAAACGTTCCAGCATCAGCCGGTTGTTCTCAACCAAAATCACCTGATAATCCACTTGCCAGCACCTGCCTGTTTAATTGAAGATGCGTTTGAACCATGACATGCCGTTATTATGGCCCGCCTCATCTGCGACTTCAAGATTCGTATAGCGCGCCACCAGCGCCCGCAAATCCCGTGCCAGCGCCGTATCGGCGTTGCGCACCAACGGAACGCCCGCCATCGTGGCGTCCCATGCAGCCCCGAAATCGTTGGGCAGAACATGGTAAAACGGTTCTCCCAGAATATTTTCCACGTCCTCCAAATCAATCTTCGTCTTGGAGTTGCTGCGGTTCAATACGAGCCGGATCTTTCCGTTCTCATAGCCGAGACTGCGGATTGTATCGCAGCCGATTTTCATGTTCTTGATAGTGGGAATGAAATCCACGATGCCCAAGAACGTGATGATGGTGCTCATATCCATCAGCATCAGATTCGTCTCGCTGAAAGCAGACGTGGTGTCCGCCACCACAAAATCGAACCGGAACTGAAGCCGCTGCACGATATGCTGCACGGCCGACGCCGACATATTGTACGCCTCGTCGATACGAAGCGGCGCCGCCATCACCGAAAACGAAATCTCGTCGCACTTGTAAACGTCGAGGAACTGGATCACGTCGAAGGCTTCCGCGTTCGATTCCGCCGCTTGCTGCGCGTCCGCAATCGTCCGCTCCGGCACAAGATGCAGATAATTGCAAACGTCGCCGAACTGCAAATCAAGGTCCACAAGGCAGACGCGATAGCCCAACCGCGCCAGCTCGGCAGCCATATTGATAGCGACCAGCGTCTTTCCTACGGCCGACGCCGTGCTGAAGACCGTGATGACATTGCCACGACGCCCTTGCTCCTCCATGCGCGCGGCCTCCTTTCCATGCTGTTTCTTTGCCTTGCTTTACTGCGCGGCTTTAGCCGCTTCATTCGCCGCCGCGGCATCGTCCGCGGGGTACTCTACCCGAGCCCAGGCGTTCCCCGGCCGAACACGGGACCCGGATGCCCCGCTGTCGCGCCACTCGTTGACGGCAGCTTCCCGCGCTTCCCGGGCGCGGTTCTCTTCCTCTATCTCCGCCGCCGTCTTCCCGGCGCTGCGGTTGGCGTCCGCCGGATTCGGCGCCTGGGCCGCCTCTACGGCCGCCTCGGATTCCGGAGCATTAGGCCTCGCCCATGCGTTCCCCGGCTTCACGCGGAGCACGGAATTTTCAC